>NZ_JARXHW010000310.1:0-317 GCF_031127805.1 Thalassobacterium maritimum
CCCTTCGGCGGGACTGACAGCTGCCATGCGGGTCCGCAGCCAGACTGATCGACGTGCTACGCAGTCTGTTTTAAGGCGGTTATACGCAGGAACTTTACGTTCCACCATTGCTGATTGATTGCTTCGGCAAATATTGAAATTGAGCTAGCCTCAGGTAGCTAAAGCTGATCAATCAAGCCCTCGTTTGCTAACCATTTATCCGTCATCCCTGTTTTGCGCCCGAGATGTAGGGCGACGCGCCAATAAGCTTTGGAGGTCCTTGCGAAGCCTCCTGCATTCTTTGCACTCGTGCCAAGTTTTCGTAGGTTTAGATAACG
>NZ_JARXHW010000311.1:0-316 GCF_031127805.1 Thalassobacterium maritimum
AGTTCGACGACTCCGTAAAGCGTGTAAAATTTTAAAGTTTTTTTTCGCGTTGCTGCATCTGCGCTTCTTTGGCGGCATCGCCACACCTAGCCTCCGTTTGTATTGCAAACTCAGAGACAGCAACACGGCCAGTCTCACGTATTTCAGGCTTCAGAAAGCTTTCCAATAGATTCAAGTCCAAGCCTTTCCCACCTGACTGGGGATCGGATAAATCCAAGATACGGCTGAACTGCTCGTAGAGTTCCGGGCGCGTTCTTAAACGCTCCATGAAAGTTTTCATCTCTGATTGGCTCATCTGTTTCTTTTTTGACATTCC
>NZ_JARXHW010000312.1:0-311 GCF_031127805.1 Thalassobacterium maritimum
CCATGTGCACTGGGTGTCATTTACTTTCGCCCAAGACTGAACCAGCCGGAGCAGGACAACCCGATAACCCGCCCGTAAAACTCTAAAAACCACTATGAGGTGCACTGAAAGCAGTGGAGAAGTGATTCTCTAAGTATGCTTGTTTATGTTGTATTAGTTGGTGCGGTTGCAGTTGAGTGCGCCCGGCGTTAAGTCGCCTAGGGCGACTTGGTTTTCATTGTTAGTTGTTGTGTGTTGGTAATGCAAGCTTGCACCTCCTAACTTCCTTCCCCCTAGGGGGAAATTTTTTTTCTTCGATTTGCATGGGCGTT
>NZ_JARXHW010000313.1:0-311 GCF_031127805.1 Thalassobacterium maritimum
TTAACGTTCGCGGCGAAGCCGCGCTAGCCTTTGACGGCTCCGGCGGAGAGTCCTTTGACGAAGAACTTCATTGAGAACAGGAAGATGATCAGCAGTGGCACTGAAGAGATCGCGTAGCCGGCCATGAGTTGGCCGTATTGTTTGACGTATTCGCCATCGAGTCGGAAGAGGCCGACGGGGATGGTGAGCAGTTGATCGTCACGCAGCAGCAAGAGTGGCAGGATGGTGTTGTTCCAGGAGCCGAGGAAGTCCATGATGCAGGTGACCGAGATAATGGACGCGGACAGCGGCAGGATGATGTGGCGGATCTG
>NZ_JARXHW010000314.1:0-310 GCF_031127805.1 Thalassobacterium maritimum
CTTTGTGATCTTCAATTTTTCATCTGATCAAGCTTCGATTCAATTCTATCTAACTGCTCTTTTCGTTCTCTTTCTTTTACCACGAACCACCGTGCGATCATTATTGGTATAGCGATCAGTATGACTAGAACGATTAAGTTGATTACCGCCGGGACAAGGAAGGTCCCCGGGTCAATAGCCATCGTTTTTGTCGTCTCGTTCATTTCTTTTGTCTATCGTGGAGACCAGACACCCAGCCTGTGGGCTTAGTCGTCCTGTTGATTTTTAGAGTTTTACGGGCGGGTTAAATGGGTTGTCTGTGTCGTCTGGA
>NZ_JARXHW010000315.1:0-305 GCF_031127805.1 Thalassobacterium maritimum
AACCCCGTCCAACTGCCACTGGCTCTCCTGGCTCTAGTTTGTATAAGTGCATCTGCGTTCTCGTGAGCCCATGCTGCTCCTGCAATTTTCATTCTCGATTGTATCACATGTTTGTGCCCGCTCTCGATGAGTCCGGAACCGATGGGTAGTTTTTGCTCTTCAGTGCCCTTGTAGTCGAGCAATTCGGTGCGATTACTTAAGTAGCGTAGCGCACAGCGAGTTGGAGCATCCTCATCAGGAAGATGTTTTGGTTCCAGATGTGAAGCCAACTCGGCGATCACCAAGTCGGAGCGGTTGCGTTTGAG
>NZ_JARXHW010000316.1:0-304 GCF_031127805.1 Thalassobacterium maritimum
AATCCGCAGAGACATACACATCCGAAACCCCATGCGCCCCAGAGTAGCTGGGTGCTTCAGCCCCAGTTTCCAGACGGCCGGCACAAGCGAGCAACGGAACCGAGCCTAAAGGACTCGGCTACAGTTTACAAATATACTACCAGCACTGGCAAATCACTCACTTCCCGGCGCCGCAGCTGAATCTGCAGAGACATACACATCCGAAAACCCATGCGCCCCAGAGTAGCTGGGTGCTTCAGCCCCAGTTTCCACACGGTCCGCACAAGCGAGCAACGGAACCGAGCCTAAAGGACTCGGCTACAGT
>NZ_JARXHW010000317.1:0-301 GCF_031127805.1 Thalassobacterium maritimum
ACTACGCCGGGGCAGGCTTCGATCTCGTTTTACTCGATCGAAGCACTTAAAAGTGCTTACTCGCAAAAGATCGGCCGGAATGCGATTTCAAATAGCGCTCGAAGGCCGCTGCTTTTTGGGCGTCTCTAAATGCGATTGCAGTTTCTATGCGCCAAGGACGAAACTTTGATGTATGCGGCACATCCCCCTTATTATGTTTAAGTAGGCGTTTTTGTAGGTCTTCAGTGCACCCCACATAGCGATGTTTTCCACATTCGGAGAGCAACATATAGACGTATTGAAAACCTGGCATGCCGGGGCG
>NZ_JARXHW010000031.1:0-58707 GCF_031127805.1 Thalassobacterium maritimum
AGCCTCAAGACTGGCTGCCGCGACTGCCCTAGGCGCGGTGCTGAGCCTGATCGCTGGCTTCAGTGTCGATGGTTTGACTACGCTCATCGGCGAAGCGTCCTATGCCTACGCCATGATCTTCATGGGGGCCGCAATGTTCGGACTCTATGGCGCTAGACTGCTCACCCACGTGCCAGAGCCACAGATGCCCAAGCCAGAAGCTGGCTCGAACTTCTTTCGCTCCCTAATGGCTCCGATCAAAGATCACAACTTCCGCCGTTTGTTGTTCTTCTCCAGTGCATGGAGCTTCACAGTCATCATGTCAGGAGCCTTCTTTACCGTCTATATATTGAACCGTATCGGCATACCGATGAGTGGCATCATCATGCTCGCGGTGCTCAGTCAAATAACGAATATTTACTTCTTCAAAGTATGGGGCGCGATCGCCGACCGGTACAGCAATAAAAGTGTGCTCGCGGTGTCGGTGCCCCTTTTCATTTTCATCTTACTGCTCTACCCCTTCACCACACTCCCCGAGCGGCATAGCCTCACGATTCCACTGTTAATTGTGATCCATATCGTAGGCGGCATTTCAACAGCGGGCTTTAACCTGTGCGCGGCCAACATAGCCCTGCGCTTAGCACCACACGGGAAGGCTACCGCCTACCTCGGAACCAATGCTTTTTTCGCGGGATTGGCCGCCACCATCGCTCCAATCGTGGGCGGTTTGATCGGCAGCTTTTTTGCCATCAAAGAGATCAGTATCAAAATCTTCTATAGCGCAGACACCGCACTGCCAGGCGGCGCGGTCGCGATCCCAGCGCTCAACCTACGAGGCATTGACTTCGTCTTCTTTATCGCGGCACTTACGGGGCTCTATGCATGGCACCGACTCTCACTTATCGATGAAGCTGGAACCGTCAGCGAGGCCGAAATCCGCGACCAGGTGTTTGCCTCCGTCCGCAATACGCTCCAACGCACCTCGGGTCTCAATATGGGCATGCGGCGGATGACAGCGTTCCCGTATGAAATGCTGCGCCGAACGGGTAAATCCACCCGCGCGACACTCTATCGCGCCACACACAGCGGCAGATCCCCCACACAGGAAAGTAGCCTACAATCAGACGCTAAAGACGAGCCTCCACTCCCCTAGCGCATAGTGTAGATGAATATAGCGGCAGACCGGTCCCAGAAACGACCCCGTTTTTAATTAATCGTCCATTATTTGAAAAACTCGCTGCGCGATTGAATGACTTCAATCCTGAACAGTGAACGGGGTTGCTTTTACCATGCACCCGACTCAGATTGTCTGCTCAATCTTATGACTCTTTTTCAATGTCCGCGGAAACTCCCGAACCTAATCTATTCAACCAACAGCGTGTGAGGTCTCCCAGCTCGCAGACGGCTGCGGTGCAAATGAATGCGATTCTGGCTAGCGAGTTGATCAATAAGCGGCAACAGCATCCAGCCTGGCAAATCTTGGCCGCGCGCCGCGGACCTTTGGTGCTCAGCTGTTTAAAATCCATCTTCGACGCGGGCCAATCCGAGGTGCCACTGGAAGAGGCACGCATGCTACTCAGTCGCTTACTAGGCGCCCACGCCAACGACCCGGAGTTTGAAATCAACGCCGGAGATTTTGCAGCACAGGCACGTAAGGAGCTGCGCGCCTGGATCCACAAAGGCTTACTGGTTGAACGTGGCGGCTTCATCATCGCAACGGATTCGTTGCAAACCGCCTTTCAGTTTATCGACGGCATTCAGGAGCGCATGATGACGTCCACCGCATCGCGGCTCTCGACGGTGCAGCAAAAAGTCGAGTCCTTGGAAGCTGGACTGAATCCAAGCAAGGAGCGACGTCTCGCGTATTTGAATGGCAAGATCGCTGACCTACAGCGCGAATTGGAACAGGTGCAGCAAGGTAAGTTTGAAGTGCTGGAGGGCGAACGCGCGCAGGAGGAAATTCGCGAACTGTATACCTTGGCCATGAGCTTGCGTAACGACTTTCGCCGTGTTGAGGATTCGTATCGCGAGGCAGATCGCAGCCTGCGTCAGTCGATTATCAGCGAAGAGCAAAATCGCGGCGAAGTGCTGGAGCGCTTATTAGCAGCCAATGAGGCGCTGCTAAACACACCTGAAGGACGAGTATTCAACGGCTTCCATCAGCAAATCGCACGCAGCACAGAGTTGGATCAAATGCGCGAACGTATCCGCACCATCTTAGCAGTCCCGAGTGCCACCGGTGCCTTGAGTGCGCAGCAGGCCAAAGAAATGCGCGGCTTAGTCGCACGGCTGGTTGATGAATCGCAAAACGTGATGCAGGCGCGATCTCGCAGCGAGAAAGACGTGCGTGGCTTCATCAAAACCGGACTGGCGGGCGAACACCATCGCGTGGGTGATTTACTACAACAGATTTTTGAAACCGTGCTGCAAATTGATTGGAGTAAACAAGCAGTCAAACGAGCACCGAGCCCTTTGGCCCCGATTGCGCCCGCGCTGCCAAACCTTCCCTTTCCTGAACGTCTGGACTTTAAGGCGCTGGATGATCCAGAAGAGACACGTTTAAATTTGGAGCAACAGCATGGCAGCCTAGATGTGTTAGCAGACAGTTATTTGGAAAATCTAAATGAACTGGATCGTAGCGCACTCTTTCAAGAAACCTTAGCTGTATTGCGCACAGAGGATCGTCCGTTGACACTTGGCGAACTTTCAGAGCACTTGCCGCCCGAATATGATTTGGAGACCCTGGCCTATTGGATCACTTTAGCACGTGAGTCTGATTGTAAATTTGAACGGGCAAAGGAAGACATTGATTTAAGCTCCAAGGAAAATCCCGAGCCAACACGTTTCCGCTTACCGACTGTCGCGCTGAACGCAGCCAACATTGAAAACATCACTTACCAAGAACTCGAATGAATGATTTTTTTGATCAACAAGTCCGCTCCGACGAATTGGACGAGACTGCGAAGCCCGAGACAGCAGAGCCAGAGGTTGCGATCCCCGAAGCACTGCCAACAGACGACGGCACCGCTCCCAGTATCAAAGCGGCGGTGCAAGAATTGCTGAAATACGGTTTAGTGGAACATGCGGCCAAGCCGAATATTTATCGCACACTCCAGCAAGAACATGCCGCAGTCACAGCAATCTTGGAACCTTTGGATTTACAAATGCGCGTCGATGATGTGCGCGGACTGATTTTCTTAGGCATCGCCGGCTGTGTTGCTGGCGACAGCGATGAAGCGTGGCAGCATCCGCTCTTGCGGCGATTGCGATTAACGACGGAGCAATCCCTGTTGGTGGCGATTTTGCGGCATTACTTTATCGCACATGAACAGGCCAGCGGCATCGGCGCCGAAGGGGCACGGGTGGACTTTGAAGACTTGCAGGCACAGTTTGATTTGTATCTGGGCGAGACCGGTAGTGAACAGCGCAATCAAACACGTTTATCGAATGTGCTGGATCAATTGCATAAACACGGAATCGTATCTCCGCCGGACAAAGAGAATCAAATTCTGATACGCCCGATCATCGTGCATCTGGCAAATCCCGATCAACTGATGCTCCTACTCGCGCATTTTAAAACCCTGGCCGTAGCGCATCCAAGTGATGCCGAACCCGTCGAGTCACCTGAAGTGAGCACCGATACCGATGTTTAACGAAACCGAACTCTTCAAACTCGAACGCGCAGCCTTCCGCCTGTGCCGCTTAGAGATCTTTAACTGGGGCCCGTTCTCAGGCATGCATACGGCTGAAATCGATGCGGACGGCACCGCCATTATCGGCATGACGGGCAGCGGCAAAACGACCTTGGTCGATGCGTTCATGACTTTAGTCAACGAGCGACCGAAGTATAATCTCGCCTCAACAGGTGGCCACGAAAGCGATCGCGATTTGCTCTCTTACATTCGTGGCGTCGTCGGTTCGGGCAACGATAGCGGAGATGGAGCGCACATTGCGCGTAAGGGAAAAACAACTACAGGACTATGCGCAACTTATACGGACGGTGAAAACGAAGTGCGTATCGGCGGACTGTTTTGGATCAACGCAAACAGTTTTCAGTTGAGCGATCTGAAACGCGCTTGGATCTTTTCGCGCGAGCCACAGCAATCACTAGAACACTGGTTGAGCCTTTTGGATCAGGGCGGCGTGCGTCGTCTCAAACAAGTCATCCACGACGGACAGGAAGAGGCCCGCGTATTTGATACCAGTAACGGTGGAAAGCGTGATTATTTAGCACGCGTGCGCAGCTTTTTTGAAGTCAGTGACAATGCCTTTGCCTTGCTCAATCGCGCGGCGGGCTTGAAGCAGCTCAACAGTATCGACGATATTTTTCGTGAGTTAGTCCTAGACGACCATTCGAAATTCGACCGTGCCGCTGAAGTAGCAGGCGACTTTGATCGACTGACGGAAATACACGAAGAACTGCTGACCGCACAACGTCAGCAACGGTCACTGACACCCGTCGCGCGCAAGCATGACGCGTATCTGAAGTGCGAAGAAGATTTGCAACTACAACAAAGTATCAAGCGCTTACTGCCGGTATGGGTTGCTGAAAATGGTGTGCGCTTGTGGAAGCAACAAGTCGCGCAGAACCAACAAACTCTAAGTGAGAAAAAACAAGCGCTAGCAACATTGGAAAATGAGCTCAGCGCATTGACCAGTCGCAGGGACAATTACCACGAACAATATTTGCAAGCCGGCGGACGTAGTATTGAGGATTTACAGGCACTCATCGCTCAGAAGCAAAAAGAATTAGATCGCCTGCGCGGCAGTCGCGCACAATACGAACAGCTGTGCCAAAATTTAACAGTGCCTGCGGTGGCGCAGAGCACGGAGTTCGTGGATCAGCATGCACAGTTAGAGCAACTGGATGCGCAAGTTAAAGCGGACGAAGCGGACGCCGAAACGATCGCAAATAAAGCCGGTGCTGAAGCGGCAAATCGCAAACAAACACTGGACGACATTGAGCAAGCCTATCGAGAGGCCAAGTCGCGACCAGACTCCAATTTGCCGAGTGAATTCCCGCGCTTTCGTGCCGCCTTGGCAGATGCGATTGAGCTCGATCCAGAGCAATTGCCTTATGTGGCGGAGCTGATCGAGGTGCAACCCGAGCACGCGGAATGGCGCGGCGCGATCGAACGAGCAATTGGCGGCAATCGTTTACGCATGCTAGTGCCAAGTTCACACATCAAAGCGGCCTTGCGCTGGGTGAATCAACAGAACAAACACCGGATTCACATTCGCTTACTGGAGGCCGATACGATGTCTCAGGCGAATGCGAAGTTTATGGAAGATGGCTTCACGCGTAAGCTGAACTTCAAGCCACACCCACTTCGCGAAGCGCTTAAAAAGTTTCTGGCGGAGCATGATTTGCACTGTGTCGATGCGCCAGAATTGTTAGCCGAAACACCTCACGCGATGACTCGCGAGGGCTTACAGTCAGGTAAACGAGGTTATTTTGAGAAGAAAGATGGTCAGCGTTTAGAGGACAATTGGTTCACTGGTTTTGATAATAAAGATCGGCTCAAGATGTTGGAGGCACAACGCGTGGCCTCCAACGAAGCCCATGCAACGGCGAAGCAGGCCTTTGAAACGGCGAATGCGGCGAAGAAAGTGATTTCCGGAAAACTGGTCATTATTGAGCAATTACGGAATCTGAAATTCGAAGAGATCGATGTGGCGACGGCACAGGACAGCTTATCCCAACTGAGCGAACGCTTGCAGGCCTTACTCGATCCCGAGTCCGACACCGCTAAGGTCTTTGCGCTTTATCAAGAAGCGGATCAAAGCTGCAAAGCGCTGGAACCGCGGGTGCGCCAAGCGATTGGAGAGGAAGCCTTGGCCAAGGGGCAATTGGAGGAAGCCATGGCTAAACTCGATGGCTTCCGTGCGCGAGTCGGCACTGGAATGACGATCAAAGAGTCTGAGTTGGTGCGAACACACTTGCCCTTCCCCGCGGAAATCACCGCTAAAGACATCGGAGGATTTGAGCGCCGCCAACAGCAAGTCTTAGATACAAAGATCACCAAACGGCAAGCGGAGTTCAGTAAGCTGCAGACAGATCTGGTGCGCGCAATGGAACACGCACAAACAGAAGATACCGGCGCATTGGCCGAAGTCGGCACCGAGATCGTCGATATTCCTGCCTATTTAAAACGCCTGGATCTGCTCACGACTGAAGCCTTACCCAAGCAACTCGGAAAGTTCTTGGAGTATTTGAATCAATCATCGGATCAAGGCGTGACTCAACTACTCACGTCAATCAGCGAAGCAGTCAGTCAGATCCGCGAGCGCATCGAGGACTTGAATCGCAGCCTGCAGAGTGTGGACTTTAAAAACGGTCGCTACTTACGCTTGGTGGTGCAGGATGTCACGCACGAGAGTTTGCGCACCTTAGAGCGCGCGCGTAAACAATTGCGAGCTGTCGCGCTACAAACGACAGAGGCCAACAATGATAATGGCGAGCGTCATTACAAAGCCTTGCAACACGTGGTGCAGCTCATTCGAGAAGCGGCAGACAAGAAGCACACCGTCGGCGCGCGTGCGCTGCTGGACCCACGCTACCGAGTCGAATTTCACGCGGTCGAAATCGAGCGCGCCACCGAAACAACCAAGGATCAATTCAAAGGTTCCCAAGGGGGCTCCGGCGGTGAAAAGGAAATCATTGCCAGTTATATTTTAACCGCATCGCTGTGTTACGCACTCAGTCCCGAGGGCGGCGATTTCCCACTGCACAGCACGATTGTGCTGGATGAAGCCTTTTCCAAAAGCTCTCGCACCGTGGCGAATCGAATCATCCAAGCACTGCGCGAATTCAAATTGCATCCGATTTTTGTGACACCCAACAAGGAGATGCGATTGCTGCGCACGCATACCAAATCGGTCATCTATGTGCATCGAAAAGGATTCCGCGCCACGCTCACCTCGATTAGTTGGGAAGTGCTGGAAAATAGTATCGCGGCTAAACTGGCACAGACGGAAACAACCACTCCCCTGACAGATGAAGACGCCTGATCAACTACGCGCACAGCTGATTCGGCAATGGGAGAACGCAAGCCTGCGAGAAGAGCGCTTGCTGAATCCGGAGGTCAATTGGCCAATCCGACTCAGCATCGGCAAGCCAACTGCGCACAAAGTGGAATTTGAATTAGATGCCGTGCGAGCTCATATTCAGCAATGGCAGGCAATGCCGATTGAGCAGGTTGAATGGACATCGGTGCGCTATCGTTCAACCGCAGAGCCGATTCAGGTGCCAGTGCAATGGCTGCTACAGCGTCCGTCTGACTGGGCACAGGCAAGTGAGGATGAACGTGTCTACCAGGAGTATCAAACAATGGCCCAGCTCTGTGCCGAAAGTCCGGCGAGCGATCACTCGTTATGGATACGCAAGCGGCATTTATGGCGCGACAAGCCGATTGAGGAAGTATTGCGCGCGGTGCGATTGGCCAATTCGCTCAAACCGGGCTGCGCGGATGGGCGTCCACTACGTGCACTGTCCTATGCGGGGATCGATAGTAAATTTTTCGAACGTCACCGCACGTTAATCATTCAACTGCTGGATGTGCGATATGACGGCGCTGCCAGCGACCTAGGCTTAGAAACGCTACTAGAGGCGGCTCCTGAAAATGATCACTGGTTACTCGTTGCAGATTTGGACGGTGAGCTACTGCCCTTTGCACAACAACGCGTGCGTGCATCCGAGCTGGCCAGCCGCCCTGAGATGCCTGGCAGTCATTACTTGATCGTCGAAAATGAACGCGCGCTACATTTACTGCCACCACTCTCCGAAACTTTGGTAGTGCTCGGCAGCGGCAACAATTTGAAATGGCTAGCAAACAGTTGGCTCAGCGCTAAGCACGTAGCCTACTGGGGCGATCTCGACACTTGGGGGCTGAAGTTACTCGCCCAAGCACGCGCACATCTCCCGCAAATTCGGCCTTTATTAATGGACTCCGCGACCTTTGCCGCACATGCACCAAACGCAGTCGTCGAACCACTACGAGCCGTGTCCGTGAAAGATGGACTGACCAGCACCGAACAAAAGCTGTTCAATGAACTGACCTTAATGGAAAAAGGGCGATTGGAGCAGGAGTTCCTCACAGAAGCAAGCGTGCACGGGGCAGTCACCACCTGGCGAAACCAAACGATCTAAGAGGAAACCCTCCCCTCTTTCGTGGTTTTTCCCTTACGCCCGCGACTGACCAAGCTCTGCGCACAGAAATGAGGTACGAAAGCAATAAGGCTGGAAACATTGCGATAAAGATCACTGTCCGCAAAATCGAACGAACGACTTATCGTGATATTTCAGTTCGTTAAAGCTTACAGGCGTTCCTGCAAGCTACCATCCTGCCATGCTTTCAGGAAATTAATGACCTGCGCCTTGCCAGGTGTCTTCCCTGAGCGAACAAAATAACCGCTGGTACAATTGCCCAATAGCAACATACCAGCATCATCTAAGCCCATAAGAGCCGCTGCGATGCAGCCAGCCCCAAAATTGTCACCGGCCCCAGTTGAAATCAGCGGTTCTCGACAATAAGGCCCGGGAACATAAGACAGGCCCTCAGCCGAAGCACAGGCGGCTCCATCGTTGGGGTGAATAATAATACGATCCGCCGCAACATTTGTGCGTAAAAAGCCAGCCAATTCAGCCACTTGTGCGGGCGCTTTCTGCCCGCGAAACTCTCCGCCAAAGCTCTCTGCCAATTGCCATGCTTCTTTGAGATTCAAGCTAAGCATGGTGCGACAGTGTTGGGAAATTTCAGCCACTAGACGAATCAAGTCTTCTCGATCTTGTGCAGGACGCTGCTCAAATTCGGCTAAGTCCATGAAAAAGACCAACTGCTTGGCGGGGCGTCCGAGTGCTTGATGGCGTAAGGCCAATTGTTTCCAGATGCCGCCCACATAGGGTAATTTCCCCCAATTGACTGCAGCTACAAAATCGGCAGCGAGCAGTAGTTGGTCGATGCGCTCAAGCCCGACCCGCTCGATCAATCGCTCCCAGGTAATATCACTGCAAGTGCGTAAATCGCACAGCATGACTTTACCGTCAGTAAATTCTAAACAATCACTATGCGCCGGCTGTGCCAGGGTATAGAGTTGCGTCGTCTTAGCGCCCAGCGCTTGCTGATAAATGGGCAGCACTTCTGGATCGCCCAGAGCTCCAATATAATGCAGATCAATCTCCGCTTGATGTAGATCACTCAACGCGGCGGTAAGTAAGGGGCCATTGCCCCCAAACTTATCGCCTTGATGTTGAGAAGTATAGGAGGCCGCTATGCCAGCGGCCTCCGCAACCTTAGGACCAAATGCTGCCATACTCTCAGGCGATTCCATACGAATGAAGGTATCAATAAATCCATCAAAACCACAGATTCCGGATGGCACTGGAACATTCGACTGTGAAAACGACCGTGCCATGCCGTTAATTAAGTCAGTTAATTCAGAGACGTCGGAATAAATGGTGGATTTCATAAGCTTCTTTCGAATGGTGAAATGGAATCGAGTGACTAAGAAGCGAGAATATACAGCATAGATGTGAATCTGTCTAGAAAGACGCGCCGATCCATGCGCCGATCACCACTGCGTCATCGATATCCCCTGTGCCACCGGGGTTGTTGATGTATTGCACGGCTGGCTGAATGTAGACGGCGGGTGTCAATTGAATGCGATGACCGACTTCATAGACCATTTCGTAGTCGAGATCTTGGCCGATGGAATCGCCGTATTCGTCGCTGAGCTCACCATAGGTGATGAAGGCCACGGTGCGGTCATCTTCACGGCCAGGAATCAAGCCTTTGTAGTTTGCACCCACGCTCACTTGCAGTGGCATCATGGCGAGGTCATCTTGACTCGTGTATGCGCCAAATGCGAAGAGTGTGAGATCCTCTGTTGGTTGGAAATCGAAGTGAGCATACAGACGTGAGGAGCTGTTAGCATCACCGCCACTGAATTTAGTGTAATCCACTTCCGCATGCGCGACGCCGACATACAATTGAGCCGGACGGTCATAAATGGTTGGCGTCCAGTCATACTGTGCCATGAAGGTGATACCTTCATCACTATCCCAGCCAAAATCTGTGCCAGGGATGTTCTCCCAAATGTCTTGGCTGTTTTGGTAAGCACCAAACTTGAAGGTGTGCTCTTCACTGTGCTCATACTTGAGACGAGCATGCCACAAGCCTAGCGGGAATGAAACGATTTGAGGCTGATTCAGCATCATCGCACGGATCGGGCCGTTGATAGAGGTGCTGAGTGAATAGCGATAGAGATCGTCATTGGCGAAATCAGAGTCCTGACTGTCGCGGCCAAATTTCAAGGACAGGCTGTCATTTAAATAGGTCTCGATGGCGATCTGATACAGGATGGTCTTTTGACCGTCTGGACCACCATAAATGGTCATAGGGTCATATACGCCACCGACGTTTTTGGAAACACTGTCTCCATGACGATTGACTACGGAGAGCTTCATCGTGGTCGACTCCCAGCCAAATAGCTTTTCAAAGTCGAAATCCAGACCTGCGTAAATCTGGCCGGTAAACTCTTCGTCGTCTTGAATGCCACCAGAGACGTTTGCGCCGACAATGGCATCGTAGTAGAAGAAGGGAGTGATGCCATATTCTTCAAGGTCGGTGCGGGCGCCCCCCCAATCACCGGTCAAGCGTTCACGCTCGAAGAGAGAGCCAGAGTCGGCCGCCATCGCTACATTGCCAGCGATGAATGCTGTTGAGGTTAACAACAAGGATGTAGTCAGTTTATTCATATATGTATTTTGTTTGAGGTTTAGTATTACTTAGTTAAGTAAATTTTCGTTATTTTAGGGAATCGTTGTTAAAGCAGAAGATCGGTAGCGATTCATCGCTATGCCCTGCGCTTGATGGCCTCTTCGATGGCACTCATTAACAAAGGGTCCACTTCACTGTGCCGCGCGAGCTTTGCGCTCGGACGATCTTCTTTGGCCTCCAACATACGGAGGGCATCGACGATCCAGGCTTCAGCACTTTTGCTAGCAATAATATCAGTGTTCATTATTAAATCGAATTCACTCTCATCATGCCACTTTGTGCCATAGAAGCGCTCGACGAATTTGATGCGCGCCTTGTCATCGGCTCTTACCATCGCTTCCACTTTAGCTCGATCGGCGATCCCTTCACGCGCCTGCACGCGCTCCACTCGAACATCGAAGGGTGCATGTAGCCGCACATGCAGCACGTCGGCGTATTGATTCAGAGCCACATAACCACCACGGGCGAGGATCACGGTGCGTCCGCGTTGCGCCAATGCCTGCATGGTTTCATTGAGCATCGATACGATTTCGAGATTCTTCGAGTTCGCGATATCCCAAAGATTGGGTGGTGAAGTATAGAGCTCACCAAAACGAGTCATTCCGTATTGCTGCAGCGTGTCCTGCAGAACCGACTTATCGACTAGATCATAGCCCAGTGATTGAGCGACCTTTTGTGCGATTTCGCCCGCTTGACTGCCGACTAACCTGGAAATTGCGATTGTTTTCATACTGCTTTTCTCCTATTGAGTGTGAAGGGCTGAGCTTTAGCTAGCCTTGCGATTTTGCAGGCAGTCAAAAGCGACCGCGATCAGGAGCACTGAGCCTTTAATCACCATTTGGGTGAACTCCGTAACATTCATCAAGACCATGCCATTACTCAGCACGCCGAGAATCAATACACCGGCAATCACATTGGAGACACGACCGACACCGCCGGTCACACTGATTCCACCCAGCACACAAGCGGTCAGAATTTCGAGCTCTAGCATCTTACCCGCAGTCACCGTGGCCGAATTGGTTCTGGAAAGAATCACAATGCCTGCGACGCCGGCGAAAAATCCGGAAAGCGAATACACGAGGTATTTGACATTTTTGACTTTGATACCGGAAAGCTTAGCGGCTTCTTCATTCCCACCGACGGCGTAGAAGTAGCGTCCGAAGAATGTCTTATTCAGAATAAAGGCCCCCAGTGCCAATACTGCGATCATGATGACGACGGGGATCGGAATCGGTCCGATGTATCCTTGCCCAATCACAGCAAATGAATCTGGGAATCCATAAATCGGTAGCCCCTTACTGATCAGGAAGGCGATACCTTCGATGATGATCATCATTGCCAAAGTCACAATGAGTGGTGGCATTTGAATGTTTGCGATAATCCATCCGTTGGTGAAGCCGATGAAAGTGGCCATGGCCAGAGTGATCACAATGGCGAGCACAGGATTCATGCCCGCATTCACCATGAAATATCCGCAGACCACATTAACTAAGGTGATCACGGAGCCCACCGAGAGGTCGATGCCTCCAAGTAACAATACGAATGCGAAGCCGACTGCTGCGATGCCAAGCATCGAGACCTGGCGGGCCACGTTCATTAAATTATTACTGACCAAAAAATTCTCCGTGGCGAATGAGAAAAAACCGATGAGGGCGAACAACACAATGTAGATGCCGTTTTGCTTTGCGAAATCGACGGCCTTAGCCGTGCCTTTTAAATTTTCTAAATGTCCCATAGTGTTGTGCTCCTATTTTTGAGAGGCGAAGTTCATGATAGTTTCTTGATTAAAATCTTTGCGGTCCAAGCTGCCCGACACTTTGCCGTCGCAGAGGACAATGATACGGTCGGACATGCCCATGACTTCCTCCATTTCAGAGGAGATCATCAGCACGGACTTACCGTCCTCGACCAGTGAGTTGACCAATGTGTAAATTTCCGATTTGGCCCCCACGTCGATCCCGCGTGTGGGTTCATCGAAGATCACCAGTTCCGGCTCGGAAGCCAACCAGCGGGCGATGATCACCTTTTGCTGGTTTCCGCCACTGAGGTTCTTAATTTTTTGCTCTATGGACGGGGTTTTAATTCGAATGGATTGCTTGTAACCTTCGGCCAATCGACGCTCTTCTTTCTGGTCGACGGTAAAGAACTTTGAGATGCGTTCCAGGACCGCCATGCTGGTGTTACTGCGGATGGTCATGTCCAACAAGGCTCCCTTGCCTTTACGGTCTTCGGGCACCAGCGCGATACCGCTATCGATCGCGTCGCGCGGAGTCTTAGGGTTCACCTCTTTGCCATGAAGGTGAACAGTGCCAGCAGTCTTCTTCGCGGCTCCAAATAGCAGTTCTGCCGTCTCGGTGCGTCCAGCTCCGATCAGACCCGCAAAACCGAGCACCTCACCCTTCTTGATTTGAAAGCTGATATCTTGCACCCCATTTCCGGATAGGTTTTGCACATCCAGCAGCACCTCGTCCGAGATGCAGGCTTTGCGCTGGGGATAGGTTTCCTTCAGTTCGCGGCCCACCATCAACTTCACTAAGTCGTCCATGTTCGTCTCGCTGGTCTTGACGGTTTCAATCTTCTGCCCATCGCGCAGCACCGTGATGCGGTCGGTTAGGCGGAAGATCTCCTCCATGCGGTGAGAGATATAAATCACCGTCACGCCCTTGGCCTTGAGTTTTTCCACCACCTCGTAGAGGCGCTCCGCTTCAGCTGAAGTGAGCGGCGCAGAGGGTTCATCCATGATCAAAACACGCGCCTTCTGCGACAAGGCTTTCGCAATTTCCACTAACTGCTGGTAGCCAACAGTGAGACTGCTGACCAACTGATTGGGATCGATATCGATATTGAACTGTTCGAAGATTGCAGCGGCCTCACGGACCATGGCCTTTTTATCAATGACCAGCCCTTTACGAATGGCTCGGCCTAGGAAAATGTTTTCCGCGACAGAGAGCTCGCCGACTAAATTAAATTCTTGGTAGATCACTCCGATGCCGTGCGACTCGGAGATCTGCGGCGTCAGCGAGCTGAACGCCTCACCTTCGATCACAATACTACCGGCATTTGGTTTGACCGCGCCCGTGCAACTCTTGATCAAGGTCGATTTGCCGGCGCCGTTTTCACCCACGAGGGCATGGGCTTCTCCTTTAACAAACTCGATGCTGACATCATTTAACGCGATGACACCGGGGTATTTTTTGGTGATATTCCTTAATTCTAGAATATTCATAAAGATTGGGGACTGGGTAGAATGGTTGGGGAAAGAAGGTCGCAGGTTGGCGCATGGCTAGCTAACTGATGCGCCAACCTGGACCTTCAACTGTTGATGCCTACTTACCGAGGTATTCGTCCACGTTGCCTTCAGTTACGGGGATGAATTCACGATAAATTTCTTTTGTTTCGATTGGCGCACCCGATTGCAGCAATGTCACCATGCCCCAGATCTCATCGGCGATGTCTTGGTTGGTGCCAGTCACAGTCACTGTCATGCGCACGCCTTCGTTATTCTTCAGAGCCGATAATTCCGGTTGAGTCGCATCAGCGGCGAAGATGCCAAAATCAGCAGTCACTTTATTAGCAGCTTTAGCCGCTTCGTTGGCTCCCACGGAACCACCGCCACCGATCGAGCAAACAACTTTTACATTCGGGTTAGATTGGAAAATAGTCTCCATTTTCTCAATGCCTTCCTTGGTATCGATTGCGCTACTTTCAGCGACAATCTTAGCTTTGGGAGCCAATTCGGTAATGGCATCGCGGATACCATTTCCACGCTCTAAGAGGATTGGAAGTTGGGGGTAGTTCAAGATCGCAACTTCAGCGCTGCCACCGAGTTTCTCGTTGATCCACTTCGCAGCGTGAGTGCCGATGGTGTAACCAAGGTCGTGATTATCGATCAACCAAGCCAGGTCCGCATTTTGAAGATTATCATCCCAGGCAATCACTTTGATACCGGCCGAACGAGCTTGCTTGAGCGCGAATTCGACCCCTTTAGGATCTGCGGGGTGAATGATGATAATATCGACGCCACCAGAGATGAAGTTTTCGATTTGAGTGATCTGCTTGCCCACATTGCTTTCACAGGCCACGTAGTTGATGCTGCCCCCTTGGGCTTTAACTTCCTTCTCGATCGCTTGGCAATAGCCAGCCCAAGTGGGATTACTTAAAGATTGTACCGTCATGCCAATTTTAACAGAGGCATCCGCGTTGTTGTCCGATTCTTTTCCGCCACCACTACAAGCAACTATAGAGAGTGATGTAAAGCAGATGAGTAGGCCTAGTATTATTCTTTTCATATGATTCATGGGGTTTATGTTTATGATTCTATTTTTGGTTAGAAGCAGCAGTGCAAACTGCCGAAATTTTTGATTGTGTCAGGGATCTCTGGAGTCGCGCCCTGCTGGGTGCAGACATATCCAGCGACTTCGTTGGCAAAAAAGTTTATGCCGCTCAGCTTCCAATCTCTCAGAAGTCCCATACATAGAGCGGCAGTGAATGAGTCACCCGCGCCCACCGTATCCACTGAATCGACCTCTGTGCCGGGGAAATCATGCAACTCATTGACGCCCTGCAGCAAACTCCCACGTGAGCCGCGAGTATAAGCAACCAAACGTAAATCAAAGAGTTCTAATAGCTGAAGGAGTTGCTCACGAATGCCCCCTTCTAAGTCGAACATATCCAGTAAAACAGGCAACTCCTCGTCACTTAACTTCAGAACATTAGCCTGCTCTAAGGAGCGACGGAGTACCTCTTTCGAGAAAAAAGATTGACGCAAGTTTACATCAAAAATCTTGACCGACTTGGCGGGCATAGCGCTCAAAAAGGAATGGACACTCTGCCTAGAGACTTGTGAACGCTGCGAAAGAGAGCCAAAACAGACCGCATCTAAACCACTAGCCAAAGCCTGCAACTGCGGCGTAAACTCGAGATAATCCCAAGCAGCATCCATATGGATATCATAACTGGGTTTACCATCACTCAAGCGCACATCGACGGTGCCCGTCGCATACAAATCACTCTCCGCGACATAGCGAAGGTCACAAGCAGAGCCCGACAACTGAGAGCGAAGCTCACGCCCCAAAGCATCTGCTCCTAAGCAACTAACAGGCCAACTATCGGCACCTAACTGATGCACATGATATGCGAAGTTTGCGGGAGCACCACCGATACGCTTTTGATTAGGAAACACATCCCAGAGGAGTTCTCCAATGCCAGCAACAGCATACTTTTTTTCACTAATAGGTTCGGTAGTCATCTAGGGGCAAACGGGGTAAAGTTTGATCAAGGTTGCCAATAAAATGACATAAAGTTTAAATTTGTAAACAATTAATACTTTACATGACTTTACAAATCATTTGCATTTAACGCGTGAGTCATTCAAAACCAAAGTATTTACAAATTTACAGCGAAATCGCCAATGCGATCAAAAACCAAGAATATGCCCCTGGAGACCTACTCCCGACCGAGGAAGTCTTATGTAAAAAACATGCCACTTCGCGTCCAACCGTTGCCAAAGCTCTGCGCTTACTCGCCAAGGAAAAGATCGTCAAACGACGAGCTGGCTTCGGCACGCAGGTGCTGGCTCCAGGCAAGTCGAGCATCACTGCCGGCTTACTGATTCCCAACCTGCACAGCACAGAAATCTTCACCCCAATCTGCGCCAGCCTCACCGAAGCTGCGGGAATGGAAGCCATGCGCATCGTGCGCCCCTTAGAACTAGAGATTCCAACCGAAGATCCCTGCCAATTAGCCGAAATCTTAACGCAGCGCTTTATCGATGAAAAAGTGCACGGCGTCTTCTTCTCTCCCCTGGAGCATATTCCAAACCAAGAGCGATTTAACCGCGGCATCCTCCGCAAACTGGATGAGGCAGGCATACGCATAGTGCTACTTGACCGTGATGTATATGCGTGGCCCCAACAGACGCCCCACGACCTAGTCGGCATCGACAATATCGAAGCGGGCTACACAATTGGAAGCCATCTCATCGCCAATGGCTGTAAGACTCCTGCCTTTGTATCGATTCCCAATCCCGCGATGACAGTGCGTCTGCGCCGTATCGGTGCCCGTGAATCGTTGGCGCACTTCGGCCGTGATACGCGTGAGATGCTCGACATTTGCTTCCACCCCGAGGCGCCCGAAAAGACCGCCCAGGAACTACTAGATAAAAAAGTCGACGGTATACTCTGCGCCAATGATGCAACGGCCGCACAACTACTGCGCGCACTCTTAGACCTAGGAGCCAAAATACCCGAATCAATTCGTGTATGCGGTTTCGACGATGTCAAATATGCCTCCTTACTGAGTGTGCCTCTCACCAGCTATCACCAACCTTGCCGCGCAATTGGTAAAGTGGCGGCTCGTGTAATGATTAATCGAATCAAGAATCCCGATACGCCCGCACATCGCGTATCACTAGCGGGTCGACTGATTGTGCGTGAATCTTCGACTCCAGTTTAGACGCTTCATTATACGGTAACTAATCCTAAAAAAAATGATGCTATCAATTTGACCTAAGCCGAAGGAATCACCTATTAATTGACTCATTCAACTAGAATGACCCAGACAATATGAAAGCGAAGATAATCTCACTCATGACAGCCTGCGGAATTGCAAGCGCCCCCTTAATTGCGCAAGACCCAAGCACTTTACTCTCTGAAGTCGGCGTCCGCATAGGCCAAGACGCGGAAAAACAAATCAACCTGAAAAGCTACGAGCTGTATTCAGTCATAGACACGGACTGGTCTTGGGAGCTAAGCCAGGAGATACGCCTTGCGCTCTCAGTCGAAGCTGCCCTCGGTGGACTCAGTGGCGAGGACAAGGATGCAGTGTATGCGCGTATCGCACCTTTAGGACGATTACAATTCGGAGATTTTCCCGTGAGCCTCGAATTCAGCTCCGGCCCCTCTTATTATTCAGAAGACCGCTTTAGTGGATATGACATTGGTGGAAATTTTCATTTCACCAGTAGTCTGGGACTAAATTGGACCGTCGATAAAGCATGGAAGATCGGCTATCGATTTCAGCATACATCCAATGCGGACTTAGACAGTCCAAACCCCGGCCTGGACATGCACACTCTAAGTGTCGCCTACATATTTTAATTGGCATTCAGAGGCTCGACAGCTTGCCCCTGGATCATTTGCCATAGGCGCTTAAATGCTCGCTGTGAGGGATCACGGAAATGCTCAAAACTTACGTGCTGCTCGGGGCGCTCAGGATCCAAACGAATGCCCCACAGCGGCTCGACCGAGTCAGGATACATGGCATAGCGCAAATCCCCCACAACATCAGGTTTCATGGGATGCACAAACAGATACTCTTGTGAAAAGAATCGGAAGCGCGCCACGTCACGAGCATGCACACTCGCAGCAGGAAAAAGAGACGCTGCTGCCTCCAGATTAAACCGATCTACGGAGCTGCCAGGGTAATGCCGCGGGGAAGCAAATGGCAGCGTTTGTACAGCGTCCACATAATAACGTTCACCCGAACGATAGACGATACGCCACAACAATGTATTACCAAAGGAAGGTCGAACGGTGAGTTCCAGCGGATCGTGACCGCGCGCCTGCGCGAGCTGCTTGGCAAACTCTGCCGCTTGCCCGCGTTGATAGGCACCAAACGCAAGGTACAATAAGCAGAGCCCCACCCCGAAGTGCGCAAAACGAGGTCGCCTGAAAGCAAAAGCGATCACGATCAGTACGCACAAGGGCAAAGTAAAGATTGGGTCGATGATCGAAATCACATCCCAAGACTCACGATGCGAACTCAGCGGCCAATAAAGTAAAGTGCCATAACTCGTACATGCATCGATCAAACCATGCGTGAAAGCTCCCAAGACAGCAAACAAGGCAAGGCGTCGATAGGACCAGTGCTTCCAAAAAAAGAGCCCCTTAAACAGAGCCGCGACCAGTAGACCGATCAGCGGCGCCACTAGCAGCGCGTGAGTGAAATGACGATGAAATTGCAGCGCTAGCAGGGGGTCCTCATCCGAGCGAATCAAGACATCTACATCCGGTGCAGCTCCCGCCAGTGCCCCAAGCAGTATGGCACGTCTAGTTTCTGATTTGCGCGCAGCGATGGCGGCAACTGCGGCGCCAACACTGGCTTGAGTTAAAGGATCCATCAGGCAATGCTGGCACGAGCTGCTGCATCTGCAAGTCGAAGCAGCCGTTCTTTTATCCTTTCAATGAACCAGGAAGGCGCTTCATATTTGCACTTACATGATTTGGTTTTATCGGCTGCTTTATTTACCTGGGCTCTTGATCGCCCTGCCCTACTACATTCTTCGAATGTGGCGACGTGGCGGCTATCGTAAAAGCTTCCAGCACCGCTTCGGCCGATTTCATAAGTTATCCGCAGTAGCGGCCGGCAAGCAACGCATTTGGCTGCAAGCAGTTAGCGTGGGTGAAGTGCTGGCCATTGGTCCGCTAATTCAAGCGCTACTGCAAGACTCGACTGTCGAGATTGTGCTGACCACCACGACCAGCACCGGCTACGCGGAAGCACGTAAACGCTACGGCGACATCGCATTACGCATAGGTATTTTCCCTCTCGATTTCTGGCTATTTAGCCGCTGCGCATGGCAGCGCATACAGCCCAGCGCCGTCATATTGACCGAGAGCGAGCTGTGGCCCGAGCATTTGCATCAAGCCCGCAAACGCGGCATTCCGGCCTTTTTAGTCAATGCACGTATCTCTGACACTAGTTTTCGACGCTATCAAAAAGTCCCCGCCCTGGCGCGTCGTATGCTTAAAAAATTCAGCGCCACCTATGCCGCCAGCGAACTGGATCGCACCCGTCTACTGGAACTCGGCAGCCCCCCAGAAGGTATCCAATCCACCGGCAGCATAAAATTTGACGTGAGCATTGGCGCGCGCGCCTCGGATTCAGAGCGTGAAACACTACGCGCAAGCTTAGGCTTCCAAGCCGAAAATCAGCGTCCTTTTGTTCTATTAGGCTCCTCAACTTGGCCAGGTGAAGAGGCCGCGCTACTCGAAACTCAACGCACAATGATCGCCAGCGGGATCGACTGCCGGCTACTCTTGGTGCCGCGCCACGCAGAGCGCGCAGCAGAAATCGTCGCCCTGCTCGCGGCTCAGGAACTGTCCTGGCACCAGCGCTCCATGGGACTGGCAGCCCCCACGGGGCTGCGTATCCATCTAGCAGATACCACAGGCGAGCTCACACAACTGACGCAAGCAGCGGACCTCGCCTTCATAGGCAAGAGCCTCGCTCCTAACACGGGTGGACAGACTCCGATTGAAGCCGCAGGCCTCGGAATTCCGATCTTAATGGGTCCTCACATGAACAATTTTAGAGATGTGGCCCGCTCACTAGTGCGTGCTGGAGCCGCCAAACATGTTCAGACCTCTACAGAGCTCCGTCAAAAAACCCGGCAGCTCGCGCAAGACAAAGCACAGCTAGCCAATATGCAAGCAGCAGGACTACGATGGCATGCCAGCAATCGTGGCAGTAGCCAGCGTATCGCTCAGCATCTATTGGCCAAACTACAGAGCTAGCCGGAAACGTAATTTAGCGGCCAAAGAGCTTACCAAAGAAACCAGATTTCTTAGCATCCACGACGCCGAGCTGAAGCTTCGCGAGTTCAATCGCCATGCGCTCTAAACGGGCGTCATTGATCATAATAAAGTAACGCTCCGGTGAACCCCCGGTATTAAAGACCTGCTGCAAATCGGCGGCTTCGGCAGTAAACCATTCACTCACCTTCCGCACACGTTCCACGGCTGTCTTAATGGCAGCTTCAACATTGAGTGCGCTAGCCTTGCCTAAAAGCGCGGTCTCGGCATCGGTCAAACTGATATCAGACTGCGAAAGCAGCTGCAGTTGCGCCGCTTCCGGCAGATCATTGGCAATCAGCCCAATCGCTTCCGGCAAGTGCAAGCCTCGAATCCCACGACGATAGGGCAAGTGCTTGGTAATGCCCACTTCATCCTTATGAGCGAGGCCATTTAGGAAAGTTTTTAAATCTCCCCCCACGACGACATTACGCGCAAGCTTTTGCCCAAAATGAACAACTTCGATCAGAGTGTTAACTCCCTCATCGCGTAATAATTCGCGGGTCCCTGCTTCGAAATGCACAAATTCACATGGATAACTGGGCGGGATTTCGAGCTTCGCTAAAATTCTTTCGAAAGTGTCATCCACTTCACTCTCAGACTCTACAGTATCCACCATATCTGAAAATGGATCATCAAAAGCGAGCGTCTCGCGAAGAATGTCCATTAACGTTTTAATACGACTTTGCTTGCCAACAAGACCTGGCACGGACTTCAGCTCTTCAAAGTCATACTCGATGTACTTCTCCGCGGTTTCCCCTTTGCCCTTAAACGGCCATGAAACACCGACATTTTGCCCTAGTTTGGCAATTTCAGTATCATTTAAGATCGAATTAAAGAACCGCTTACGGATGTGCTCCCACTCTTCAGCGGAATATTTTTCAAAAGATGCTTCGCTCATTTTTATTGCCTATAGTGATACGGTTATACCGAAGTTTCCGGGGTGTCGAGTAACTCTTGTGTCAGGACTGTATAATCGTCGCGCACAGACTCTTCCTTCTTTACATTGCCGACCAAACCAACAGGCAAGCCTAAGGTCACTGCCCTGCGAACAACAATCGCGTCGCGCACATTGGCATCAAAAATACGACAATCCTTGGCCACTCGACCTTGATTCTTAAATTGGTTGATACGAAATTGCATGCGCATCTTAGGTACGTCGATATCGACGTTGTTTTTAATAGAATTGAAAATAACCCCACGTACCTGCGCTTGCGGTTGCATACCAGCCACTCGAAAACTGGCGCACAAATGGTGAAATTGCTGTAATTTACCCACTAATAGGGTGAAACCAATCAAACTGAGCGCATCAGGGTTGGCGGGCACATAAACTTCGCTACTACAAAATACACCGCACTGCGCGGAATAGAGCACATTGGGCGGGCAATCAAAGAGTATAAAATCATATTCATCTTCAACTTCTGCCAGTTGTTCTTGAAAAATTGCAAACGCAGGGCGCCCATCGGCCGACTCGAAGTCATGCTCTAGATCCACCAAGGTGAAAGTCGTCGGCACAATGTCCAAACCTGGCAAGAGCGCTTCACCCTCTTTGCCGCGCACCACATCTTTTTCAATGCAATCACGCAAGCGGCAGACACCTGGTTCAAAGATGGAATACAAATGCCCGGCATCGGCAGTATTTAAAGGATTCCATCGGTCTAAGCGCATCAGCCAAATACTGGAATTAGATTGAGCATCGAGGTCCACAAGGAGCACTCGTTTGCCAGCCTGCGCAAGCGAAGCGGCAATGTTCACGACTAGAGAAGTCTTTCCAACTCCTCCCTTGTAATTAATAAAGCTGATTTTTCGAGGCATTACGAAGAGATCCAATGCGGAACTTGCCACAGAGACAACCTACATCTGATCAAAAATGAGTTAAAAGCACTTATAGTAGTGCAATTAAAGACAGTAGCATGCTTTCGCATAGCGCTGAGCACTACTTCTTTTTCGCGGGATTGGGCGTCGGAGGCGTCTTAAGCGTGCGAGCTTCGAGCTGCCAACGCGAGGCCAGCGTCGCCTCGCCGCATGCAAGTGCCACCGGAGCGCCGCCCTCGTAAAGAGAAATCTTCAAGCGCTTATCTAAATCGCGCTCCTCTAAAATGCTTTGATACAAACGCAATGCCAAGGGACTCTCATCATACTTGTGAAGGAAATTAGCAATCTTCTGCACTAAGACGAATTCATCCACGGAGAATTTGGAAATGTAGCGAATAATTTTTAATGCTTCGCCCCCCTCGCGCTCACGACCTGCTCCCGCATAGAGCTGCGCCAAGCGATAGGCGAGAGCCAGCGAGGGCTGTTTCAAGAATTTGGACCGCGCAAAGGCGATCGCCGCATCGCTGCCTTCAGTGGCCAGTAAACGGTTGCTCTCACGAATACTGGCGTAGGCAGCAAAATTTGAATCTTGGGACTGTGTCAGCTGATCCTGCAAACTCACTTTAAACGGACGATAGAGCGGATCGCCCAGTGCGACACTTTGCCAGCTGAGTGCCGGCATACTCACGGCGACCGCCTCACCGAAATTCCCCCCGGACATAAGATGCGCTAACAAAACTTGCGGGCGGTGCGTATACTCCAGATAAGGTTCATACACATTGCCCACAGTGGCGCAGTAGCCTTGCGCCACCAATGCGCCCAACCATGTCTTAGTCGTGCGTAGCGATGTGCCGGAAAAACTATGTAGGTGAAAACCAATGGCCCCCGCGGGCACAGACCATTTGGGCGCAAGCCATTGGGCTTGAGCGCGAGGACGATACCAGCCCATATAAATTGCGGGCGCATCGAGCCGATCCCGGTAATCCATGGCGCGCTTGGTGGTTTCAAAATCGGTATCGAAGTAGGCGGCTTCGACCATTTCGCCCGCAGCACGTATCCATGCATCTCCTTTTTCATGAGGTCCTCCGGTGTCGATATACCCACGGCCCATCAAGCCGGTCTGCTCGGCCTCCAGCGTACGATCGATCACCTGAATCACATTTGCTTTACTGGGACCATCGAGTCGGCTAACGCGTAAGATGCGATTGGCATCCGTCGAGGAAATCGAGCTTTTCCCAAAATAGGGATTGGGAATCAAAGCCGTCATCGAAGTGCTAGGAGGCGCCAACAGTAGTGCCAGTTCGCCATCAACGGAGCCATTATTGACTCGAAACTGTTTTGGCAGCTTGTCCGTGCCCTCTTCAAGAAGAGTCGCATCGTTGGCGATGCGAAGGGGAACGCCCTTGATCAGAACCACATAGGAAATATTATGAATCGAGACCGCGAGACGCTCACGACCAAAGTGATCTTTGGCTCCGTCCTTGACACCTTTGACCCACTCACGATCCAAGAGCTCATTAAGCAGCGGGTTGGCCACGCGCTCGACGTATTGCGTCACCGTGATCGTTTCTTCTGTAGGCATATTCAGTGGCACGATGCGCGACTCCGGCACCCCGCGCTGCTGCGCATAATATTTCCCGATTGCCAGCGAATCCGGATCGTTGTCATTTACAACGATCACCATATTCTCTGCCAACACTTGATTCGTTTGCGCAGAGAGTCCACTTAGGCTGAATATGCATAAGAACACGAAAAATCGACTCAGAAGATCAACTGAGCTTCGTAGAGAGAGGTATTTTTTTACTGTAAACATAGGCTATGGGATGCGTTGGAGGCGTTTTCCGTAACGAACAATGCCATCGTACAGGCTTTGGGCAAGCGTTTGCCGAAAAGCTGTAGTGCGTAATTTTTGAGCAGTGCCAGGATTCGAAACAAAGCCAAGTTCAACCAGGACACCAGGGCAATCTAAATGCTTCATCACTAGAAAGCGTGCTCGCTTCAGCCCTCGATCAGGCCCTCCCACCCCCTGTACCAGCGAGCGTTGCACGTGGTAGCCCAGCAGTGTGTTCCAGGGATCTTGCTCATTACCATCGTAGCGAATACTATCTCCGCGGCCAGGTTTAGAATATTTGGAGGAGGCTTGATACTGCGGCGTCAGTGCAAAAGTTTCAAATCCCTCGGCTGTGGACGAGCCCGCAGCATTAAAATGGATGCTGATAAAAAGATCGCCGCGCTCGCGATTCGCAATTTGCGGACGGCGTTCGAGCGGTATATACACATCACTATCACGTGTCATGACCACCTCAAAACCTGCTCGCTGCAATAAAGACTGAAGCCGGCGCGCCACGTCCAGGTTCAAGTCTTTCTCATACAAGCGGTAGGCGTCATTTTTCGCGCCGACATCCTTTCCACCATGCCCCGCATCAATCACTATACGGCGCAAGCCAGGCTTCCCCGAAAAGGCTTGAGGCGTGAGAATCGCCTGCAGGACATGTTGATAATCGGCCTTCGCCATGTAGAGTCGACCGCTCGATTCCAGCGTAGGAAAGCCCAGATAAATCGGGAGCTGATTCAAATAAAGGATACGCTTCCCCTTACCAACATCAACGTTAGTCCACTGACTACGGAGCCGGAAAGTTTTAAATCCCTTCAACCAGTAGGCCTTCATCCCGAGCTGCCCGCCCGCGGTGGCCAAGTCTATATAAGTACGTCCCTCGTGCTGAATTTCAACACGTTGCGCTGACAACTCCAGAGGAGTTGTCAGCCACAGTGCGAGAACAACTAGCGGAACAAACGCGGCGCATTGGAAACATCTTCCCTGAAGGGATCCGCCCCGCATCGTTCCACTCCTCGCTGTGCTCTAAGATTGTGCTGCTTCGGATTCTTCCTCGTCTTCGGGGCCGAAATCATCTTCATCGTGATCTTCGCTGTCATCGAGTTGATGATCAGGCGCATTGAATTTCAATACACGCTTAGCCTCAGGAAGAGGTGATAAAATCTGAGTCACTTGACGCCCCACTAACTTTGGAGGGGAATCCGCAGTTGCCACCCCTTCGAGCTCTTTCGCGGCGAGTTTCACACGCTCGAAGCCCAATTCGCGGTGCTCGTTTTCACGTCCACGGAATTGCAAAGTCAGTTTCACCTTATTGCCATGGTCGAGGAAACTTTCGGCGCGACGTAATTTCGTCACAAAGTCATGCTCGCCGATGCTAACACGGAACTTCACTTCCTTCAGCTTGGTGCTAGCTTGCTTCGTATCTTTGGCCTTCTTACTTTCCTCATAGAGGAATTTACCAAAGTCAAGAATACGACAGACTGGCGGACGGGCCGATGGAGAGACTTCAATCAAGTCGAGACCCACCTTTTTGGCGAGTTCCAGCGCTTTACGAGGAGGCATCACACCGAGGTTAGTGCCTTCGGGGCCAATCACACGCACTTCAGACGCGCGAATGCGATCGTTTCTTCTGAGCCCTTTAGGGCCACGGTTACGGTTTTGATATTTGCCGCGAGAGTTCGGGTATTTTGGCATGAATTGATTCTGAGTATTAACTTCTTGAAAGTGAGTGCAACATAGGAGAGCCCCAAGCATTAGCGAAGCGTAGCGTTGGCTACTTCGTTTTACATCGCGTTATACCGTCATAGTTTTGGTTGATTGACCATTCAAGAAACACTAGCTTTATGACCTCTGCTCTGTGTTTCAACCCTAAATACTAAAGCTTTCGCCACAACTGCAGCTTGATTTCGCATTGGGATTACTAAACTTAAAGCCGCCCCCCACCATTTTATCGGAATAATCCAAATGGGTACCGCGCAAATAAAGTGCACTCTTGGTATCCACTAAAATCTGCGCCCCCGAAGAGCGCACTAAGATGTCCCCCCGCTTAGGTGCGGCCACAAACTTCATTTTATAACTGAGTCCATTACAGCCTCCTCCGGTAATTTTGACTCGTAAATAATCGCCCTTCTGCTCTCGTTCGATCAGCGAGCACAATTTGGCCCCCGCTGCTTCCGTGACCAAAACCAGTTTTTCATTACCAAAGCGCACGCCTTCCGGGACCTCTACAGTATCTACCATATTGTAAAGAGCGGTATGCAAAACGCAGCTCAGGTCAAGCTACCAGTCAAATCACGTGCAACTGAGAGCGCAGCCGCAAAACTCGCGGAGTTCGCCTGCCCCTTACCAGCCAAATCAAAGGCGGTACCATGGTCCGGGCTGGTCCTCACATAGGGCAAGCCCAAGGTTAAGTTCACCGCGGCATCGAATTCCAGCGTCTTAACCGCGGCCAATGCCTGGTCGTGATACGCCGCGACCACCACATCAAAGTCCCCCTGACGTTGACGATAAAACACGGTATCCCCTGGCAGACATTTTGAAAGCCCAGGCATCGTCTCGCGCAAGCGATCCAGCGCCGGATCCAGCACTTCCAACTCTTCTGTACCTAAAATGCCCCCTTCTCCGGCATGTGGATTGAGCCCACACACACCGATACGCGGCTCGGAGACCCCAAGCTGTCGCGCCAGCGCATGCGCCCGGCGCACCGCTTTTTCGAGGCAAATCGCATCCAAGGCATCCGAAACCTCCCGCAAAGGAATATGCCAGGTCGCTAAAATCACGCGCAACTCACGCCCCACAAAAGCCATCGTCGGATCACCGCCCCAAGCATTCGCAAAGAACTCCGTCTGGCCCGGAAATTGAAAGCCGACCTCTTGCAACCAGTGCTTACTCACCGGTCCTGTCACCACTCCACGAAAGCGCCCCTCGCGGCAACCCTCCGCCGCTTGCTCCATCGCCGCCAAGGCCAAACGTGCCCCCGCCAAAGAGGGTTTGCCCACGTGCACCGCGTGGACATAGTCGTCATCATCGCCAGTCGACACTGGCTCAAAATCCAACCCCAGCTGAGCCGAAAGCGCGGCCCCCCAGTCCGCGGGGCCAATCACCACACAATCACTTCCCGACAAAGGGTCTGCCGCCAGTGCCGCTGCAATCACCTCAGGTCCGACCCCGGCTGGATCACCACATGTAATTGCCAGCGGTAAAGAGCTAGCAGACTTAATCATGTGTCGAAACGATAAAACCACGCTTGCCCGACTCAAAAAAGCTCAAAAACCGCGCTCCTGGAGCAGTGGTGCCAAACTCAGTCTCCCGAGCGGCGGCAGCCGCTTTTTTCTTCAAATTCCCTCCGCCAAAAAACACAGCGCGATAGCAGCGCTTTAAATCTTTAATCTCGCCAGAGCTAAAGCCACCACGTCGTAGACCGACAAGGTTCAAACCATGCGCCTGGCTACGTTCTGCAGCCATCACATAGGGCGGCACGTCAGCCGTAATGGAGGCATTTCCAGCGATCATGCAGTAAGCTCCAATGCGGCAAAACTGGTGAATACCCGCGCCGCCGCCGATCACCGTTTTTTCACCTATACTCACATGACCGGCTAACATCACATTATTAACCATCACGACGCCTTGGGACAGTTGACAGTCGTGAGCGACATGCGCGTTCGCCATGATAAAGCAGTCATCTCCAATCACAGTTTGCGCTCCTGCGGTTTCAGGACGACTCACAGTCACCCCCTCGCGTAGCACTACCCGATCACCAATCACCACCGTGCTTTCAAGCATCGGGTCGAACGCGATCGACTGCGGCTCCCCACCGACGACGCTAAAAGAATCCATCTGCACTTCATTGCCAAGCGTCGTATTCTTACGAATGATCGCATAAGCTGCGATCTTACAATCACGCCCGATACGCACGCCCGATTCTACCAAAGCACCCGCACCGATCGAGGTGCCTTCGCCGATTTCTGCCGATGGATCGACGATCGCAGTTTCATGAATATTCATAGTTCAAACAAATTCACGCCGCTTTCAAATTGTCAATGCGTGACAGCTCAACGTAGCTCGTAAGACAGCAGCAGCTTTATAAATCAAGACTCGCTCAAGTTGCCAACAAACAAATCCGGCAACTCCGCCCATTCGGCCTCTGCATCCGCGCTAATACGTGCAATCTTCTCATCAAAGGCCGCCCACTTCGCCTCCGTGCAGATCTCGTAGCTGTGCCCCCAGAAATAAAAAACTTCAGCCTCCGAGGCTTTGGCTTTCGCATACAAATCCCAGAAATTCTCATTATGAAAGTGGCAGTCCGCGTGAAACATCATCGGGTCCGCGACTGGCAGGCAAGGCGTCACATTTTTCGTTGTGCGCGCATACATATGCCCTGCCTCGCGCACCACATCTGCAGTCGCCTGGTCGCAATCCCCAAACGGATACACAAAGCCTAAGATTGCTTGCTGGAACCAATCCTGCAAAATCTTACGTGCATCCACGACCTCACTGCGCCAATCATCCAGAGCAATGCGTGTCGGCCACGGGTGGCTCATGGAATGGTTCGCGATCGTGAAGCCCTCATATACTTCGCTCAACTCAGACCGCGCCAAACGATCGATTTGTTTGCCCCATCGATCACTAAAGCCACCTTGACGCAAATCACCATGCGTCGCTGGGTTTAAATTAAAGGAGGCCTTTGCACCATGTTTACGTAATATCTCGATCAAGCGAATATCATCATTCACCCCATCATCCCAGCATTGAACGACTTTAAGCATATAAACGCGATATAACGTGGCTCTCTCGCTACTTTCAAGCGAGTAATTCACACAACTTCATTCGGAAAATCATAATGCGCCTCCACCCAAACACAATCAACTGATTCGCTTTAGCGAAAGCCCGCCCCTTCAATTCAGCACTCCTAACATACGTCTTCGATAGTCGCTGGCCTTCATCCCAAAGTATTTTCGAAAATTGCGCGAAAAGACCTTCGGATCTGACCAGCCAACTTGCTGACCGATTTCCCCCACCCGCAGGCGGGTCGAAAGCAAGAGATTGGCCGCCATTTTTGCACGACGCTCAGCCAGATACTTCATTGGAGGTTGTCCAGTCTCGGCATGGAATAAGCGAACTAAATAACTCGGATTCAAATTTAAACACTCGGCTAGATTCGACAATGTCCATTCGTCCCCAATCTGCTGCCCCAATAAATCCATGCCCCGCATCACCGTTGGATGCATCCCATTGCTAGCCATCGGAGCTGGAGCATTGTGCACGAAAGAAGGGCGCACGGCCTCAAGGACGTTTAGTATTTTTGCGACCATGCTAGGCTTGTTCGCTCCCGCACGATAAGCGGATTCCAGCGCAGCCAAACTCGCACGTAGCCGCTCCATATCACTCTTTAACAAATCAATTTTAAATAGTTCTTTAACATGACGATTCAACTCAATTCCCAATAGACGACGCATCACGGCATCCTCCTCTAACCAAGCAAGCTCATGTCCTAATAAACGTGGCGAAAACAACAGGTTCACCAGCTCTAAGCGCTGACAATTTGCATAAGCATGCCATGCCCCCTCTGGCACAACCACCAGTTGCCCCGGACAGCATAAAGACTCGCCTTGAACCGTAATATGACGAGCACTGCCACCGAGAATGAAAGCCAACTCCAAATAATTATGCGTGTGCGCCTCATGCGCACTCTGATCCACTTGATGGTTCATATAAAACCATATATTCGGGCTGACTTTAAGATGAGCAAAGTCAGAGGATTTAATATATTCGATCGCTGGCACATCCCCAACATGTCAATAAATGAGAGTATTTACAGCAAAATTTAAGTAACACTTTGCCCCCATAAAATGCTGTAATTAGCTATGCAAAACCTCCCCACAAACCGGCTACCTCGCATCCTCCAACAGGCAAAATGGATCTGGCCGGATAGCCCCCACTGGGATCTTCGTAATTGCTATGCACTTTTCAGAAAAGAGTTCCAACTCCCCCAAGTCCCCCCTAAAGCGCTTCTCTACATTACCGCCGATCAGTCCTACCAACTCTACATAAACGGAGCCTACATAGGCCGCGGCCCTGCGCGTGGCTTTCAAGAGACTTGGCCCTATGACACAATCGAAGTCAGTAAATGGTTAACGCCTGGCAAGAATCTCATTGCCATACGCGCGCATACCCCGGGCTTTAGTAACTTTCAGTATATTCATAAAGGCTACGCCGGGCTCTTGGTCGCGGCGCAATGGGGAGACACCAACTTACTCAGTAATGCAACTTGGACTTGTCGCCGCCAATCAGGCCTCGACCGCTCAATGGTCCAAACCAGCCTACAGCTTTTTCCGCAGGAAAAAATCGACCTACGCCAGGAAGATCCAGACTGGATGCAGCCCAATTACGACGACACACACTGGGAAGGTCGCCCTGTCGAACTCGCCCTCGGTTGCTTACCATGGACCAGCCTAGAAGAACGCGACATCCCCCTACTCGATGAACGCATCCTCCGGGTCGGCCAAATCATCGGTAAGGCAAAGGGTAAAAACCATGAAGAATATTTGCAGACACGTAATTTGAGTATCACCCATTTCCAAGAAGGCCTCACCCACAAAGCCAGCCAAGCGAGTATCGCCGACATCCACTTTGAAGGAACCGGACGAGGCCAGTGGCGGAGCGTACTAATTGATTTAGGTAAGACCTACGTGGGCAGCACAATAATTGAAATTGAAAGTGCTAAAGGTGGTGAAATCATTGAAACTCACCACTACGAAACTATAGACGCAGCAAAACTCTGCCCCGACTATAAACCCAAAGCCCACTGTCGCATGGCATTTAGCAATCGCCTAACCTGTGGGAAAGGAAAGCAAAGCCACGCATTCTACCATAGTTTCGGATTCCGCTATATGATCCTACTAGTGAGGGATTCGGACAGTGACTTAACCCTGCACCCGAGATTACGTACAGCAACCTATCCACATAAGATAGAGGGAACCTTCCAAAGCTCAGACGCGACACTGAATGAAATTTGGAATATTTGCGCTTGGACACAACAAATTTGCAGTCTCGACGCCTACGTGGACACTCCTTACCGCGAGCAAGCTCAATGGTGGGGGGATGCACGAGTACAAGCCTGGAATACCTTTCACTTAAGCGGAGACCCTCGGCTACTAAAGCGTGGAATCCGTCAAATCGCGACCCAAACGACACCGGATGGAGTGACCTATGGCCATGCCCCCACGATGGCGCACGGATGTATACTGCCAGACTTCACACTCATCTGGATACTGACGCTGTGGGATGATTATTGGCAAACCGGCTCCTTACAAAGCTTCGAGCAACATCAGCCAACCATACGCAAGGCCCTCCATTACTTCGAAGAATGGACAGACCTCAATAACGGATTACTCCAATACGACCATCGCTATTGGCTGTTCCTCGACTGGACGGGTCTACACAAGCAAGGTTGCTCCAGCGTCTACAGTCTATGGTATTTGCATGCACTCGACCGGCTGAGTCAAATGTATGCATTAAGCAAGGACGCAAGTTCAAGCCAGGCTTGCCAACTGAAGGCCAAGCGACTGCGCAGACAACTTCAGAAACTCATAAACGAAGAAGGGCTCATGCAGGGCGGCTACGATGAAAACGGCAAGCTAGTAAAGGAAACCTCCATTCACGCTCAAACCCTCTGTCTACTCACCGATCTGGCCTCAGCCAAACAAGAAAGAGAAATGATCGAGATGCGCCTCCTACCATTTGTACGCGGCGAGTTAAAAACCGACAGCGCGCCCTCCGCCTATTGGACGACTTATGTCTATACCGTTTTATCCGAACGTGGCTATGGTGCCGAAGTCCTCGCTGACATCCGCAAGCACTGGAAACCAATGATCCCACATGGCACGACTTGGGAAAAATTCGACCCGATTATCGCTAAAGATAGCTTTTCCCATGCTTGGGCCGCCCACCCCCTCTATCATTGCATGCAAATCATCGGCGGCGTCAGGCAAACCGCCCCCGAATGGAGCGAAGTTTCTATCCAACCAACATTTCACGGCGACAGTGCAGAAATATGCATCCCGAGTCCCAAAGGTAAAATCAGGTCAAAATGGAAACGAACCAACGATCGAATAGTTGGGAAGGTGACATTACCTAAAGGAGTCGTCGCGAGACTCATACTTCCCAATCAAAATCCTATAAAAATATCCGATCTCCACACATACGAGTGCTTCTAAAGCTTCCCTCAGCCCGCCTAAGTAGTGAGACAACTAAGCGCCTACAGATAAAAATAAACATCCACGCAAAAACTAAAACAAACGCATGAGAATCCTATACATCGACATCGACAGCCAACGACCGGATCACCTGGGTTGTTACGGCTACCATCGCAATACCAGCCCAGCGATTGATCAAATAGCCTCCGAAGGCATCGTCTTTGACAATTGCTATACCCCCGATGCCCCTTGCCTGCCATCACGCACAGCCTTCTACTCTGGTCGCTTCGGTATACAAACTGGTGTAGTGGGCCACGGAGGCACAGCCGCTCAACCTAAAATTGAAGGCCCGACTCGCGGCTTCCGCGATCATTTCGACTGGAAAGGTCTCGGAGGTCGCCTTCAAAGATGTGGCTATCACACTGCCATGATCAGCCCGTTTGGACAACGGCACGCAGCATGGCACTTCTACGCCGGTTTCAACGAGATCCACAACACCGGCCAGGGCGGCATGGAATCCGCGGAAGTGGTTCAGCCGGTGGTGGACCAATGGATGAACGAAAACGCGAAAAAAGATCAATGGTATCTACATATTAATTACTGGGATCCGCATACCCCATACCGAACACCCACGGACTATGAAAACATCTTTGCCAACGAACCCCTCCCAGCATGGCTGAGCGATGATGTCATCCAGGCAAACAAGCAAAAAGTGGGCCCCCACTGCGCACATGAGGTTAACATGTATACAGGCACAGGGAACCCCAAATTCCCCAAACAACCCGGTAAAGCAACGACTCCAGAAGAAGTGCGTCAGGTGATCGACGGCTATGATCTTGGAGTGCGCTATGTCGATGATCAGGTCGCAAAGATTGTCTCAGACCTCAAAGCAGCTGGAGTTTATGATGACACCATGATCATAATATCTGCCGACCACGGAGAGAACCTAGGTGAATTGGGGCTATACGGGGAACACGGCACCGCAGACGACATCACCTGCCGCATACCATTGATCATCAAATACCCAGGCGGCGCACAAGGAATCCATAATACCAAATTTCATTATAACTTAGATCTAGCCCCGACTCTCATGGATCTAATTGATGGTAAGAAGCAGGACCTTTGGGATGGCGTATCTTACGCTGAAGCAATCACAAAGGGAGAGGATATAGGGCGCGAAGAGGTCACAATAAGCCAATGTTGTCACGTAGCTCAACGTTCCGTCCGCTGGGACAGATGGCTCTACATGCGCACATACCATTGCGGCTTCCACCTCTTCCCACAGGAGATGCTATTTGACCTAAAAACTGATCCACACGAACAAAATAACCTAGCCTCCCAAAAGCCGGAATTGTGCTACCAAGGTCAATGGCGCCTCTCACGCTGGCACGACGCTCAGATGCAAAAGATGGCCCTGACTAGCAACGATGTCGTGGATCCACTCTGGACTGTTATTAAAGAAGGCGGTCCCTTCCACGCCTCACTTACATGCGGACGCCCAGGACGGCTAGGCTTCGACCACTACATGGAATATCTTGAAGTCACAGACCGCAAGGACGGTGCCGAAGCGTTACGTAACAAGTATGCCACAGAACTAAACAAGTTCAAATCCTGATACCATACAGTCGCCAGCAAGGTCTCAGCCCCAAAGAATATTGCTAAGTTAAAGATTTCAACTCTCCCCCATCAGGGGTGCCCATCGATGCTGAATGGGAGGAGTTTGATCTAAGACATATTGCAGACGACGGCGGTGCCAATCAATTGCGTCAGCAAATTTAGTATTCAAAATTAAATTACACGATTCACTTGGATCATTATCTAGGTCGAAGAATTGTTCATTCGGGCCAGTATCCGGGTCGTCATAAGCAAGAAACTTCGTATACTTGTATCTCGCAGAAGTAATACATTGCCAGTTATGTTGACACTCAGAGAAAGCATAATCGCGGACAGAGCTCTCAGCTCCAGCAAGCACAGGCAGCAATGACACACAGGGAATCAAATTATTAAACGCTGGCCAGCTCTTCGACAGGGCACTTCTGGGATCCAGGCCCGCTGCCTCTAAAATTGTAGCAGTAATGTCAGTCAGCTCAACAGGACTCTCATTACAAGCTCGATTTAGAAAGTGCGGATGTCGTATCGCAAGCGGCACGTTCAGTGATTCCCGATAATAGCTTGATTTTTGAACTCGCCCATGATCCCCCATCATTTCGCCGTGATCAGAGCTTAAAATAATCAATGTATCTTGTAATAAACCACCCGATTCCAATTGATCTAGAATTTTACCGATCTCTTCATCCAGTAAACGAATCGTAGCCTTATACGAACGTCGAAGCTTCCATAAAACCTTTTTATGTGTCTCGCTCAAACTGCCCTTCTCACCTGGAATAAAATCATCGACCGCCTCATCAGGCTCCATATCAAGAAACCGTTGCGGTGGATCAAACGGTTTATGCGGGCTACAAAAAGATCCGAAAATGAAAAAAGGTTTCGATGAATCCCGCTGATCGATCGCTTCGCGAATTTTCCGCCCCGTTACATTATCAATGTGGGTCTCCTCATCGAAGGGCCAAGGCACACCATCCTTCGCAAGTTCAGAGTTTGGAAAATTACTGTTAGTTCCCCGTGCTTCCACCCAATCGCGAAAAGGCTCCAAGAGTCCCCGCTCATTTAAATAATCGCAGTAATCACAATAATTCCTGCAAGCAAGCTGTTTACCTGACGTCTCCCAGACATGATGATATCCGAGTGCCTGCATATCAGCACGCATATCAGCCAAAGCAACCCCACCCCCGCGAGGCGTATTCCAAGGCCAGGTTTGCAGGTAGTGAAACTTCCCGATTCCAGCGGTCCAGTAACCCGCAGCTTGTAAAGCCTGTGGAAAAGTTGGCGTATCAAAATTCAAATCACCCGACATCTGAACAGTTCCAATTTGATGCGGGTAACGACCGGTCAATAAAGCCGTTCGAGCAGGCTGGCAAATTGGATTTACCGTCTGGCAATGGCTAAAAACCATCCCTTCAGCAATACGATCCATATTTGGCGTCGGCACTTTGGAATTAGCAGCATAACCGATACAATCGTAGCGCTGCTGATCTGTCATTAGAAAAAGTATATTCATTTTGTCTAATCATATGTTGGGATAATACGCGCAGCCTTCGACACTGTAGCAATTAGGCAAACTTTCAATCGCATGGAAAAATGTCAATATCCGTACATCAATCGCTACTCAGAGCGTCGACGTGGTAAACTCTTCCCCTCACTCCATTCGCCTTCAACCATAGTATTGCTGACTACTTTCGGAAAACCGCGCTCTCCGCGATGCATCTGCGCCACCAACACATCCACGGCACGCTCACCCAATTTACCTAAGTTTTGATACACCCCGGCAAGCTCCGAAGACTTATCCAGCAAATTCATTAAGGCAAAACCACGCGCATCAAAAAAAGCTTCTCGCGCTGCGCTATCAGGAATCATCACTTGCGGCATTTGATTCGATATAATAGCATCAAACTGATACCTTTCAGCCCACTCAAACAGCGATTCTCCACGATTACAATCGGAATAAAAGGTGGGATACGCTCTCGTTCTAGAAACACGATTTAGCAAATGCTGATAAGCAGCCTCGGGGTAAAATGCCAATGCTCGCAAATTACTGCGTTGATGATACAACCCAATGCGTCGATACCCCCTCAACAACATCTTGCCCAGAATTAATTGAATCGTAGCATATTGATGATGATCCACTCGTGTCACAGGCGGCCACTGCGGACGACGACCAACACGAACTGCAGAGATTTGCCCCCAATCGATTCCCTTCAAAAAGGTACGGTTCGGATAATCCGTACGCCCAATAATCAGACCTTGAATCCCCCTCACGCGAATAATTCGATTAACCTGATCCGGCTTGAGATCTTGCTGCAGCATATTGAACAGCGCAAGCGAATACCCTAATGCTTCCGCACGCTCAGACATCGCCTGCAAAATCAATCGAGTGGTTCCAGTAGCTTGGCCCAATCTTGAAATACCACTGGTTAAAATCGCAATCTCACCTGACCTCGTCTTCGGCTGAACAGCCGAACGATAAGCCGCTAAAGCACTCAAATTAGGGTCTGGACGATAGCCCATTTCCTCAGCGATCTTTTGTATCCGCTCGCAAGTCGCGCGACTAATGCGAGGATGATTACGTAACGCCATCGACACCGAGGATGGGTGCACCCCAGCGCATTGCGCAACATCCTTCATCCTAACTCGACGTTCCATGCTCAACTGTGTGAGCAAAAGCTAACTTGAAGCGAGGCAAAAGTGCAGATTTAACTACGTTTTATAAGCTTTACCCTAATAATAAATAAACAAAACATATGAAACACTCAAAATACATCGTCGGCTCCCTGGCTCTCTGCTTCACTGCCATAACTCATGCAGACACACTCTTTGACTGGGACTTCAGCGGCCTGCCTCTACCAACGGCCGATAGCGACCTCGCAGACCAATCCCTGCTTGCTGCATCAGAGAACAACGCGATCACGAATCTAACGACGACTGACATATTCGGAAGAGGCACCCTAGAATCGACAACAGCCACCAGTAGCTCTGCATCTGCGGGCGAACTAAACCTAATGCGGTGGGATGGCAACGGTAGCTCGGGAACTTCAAACGGCACGCCGAATGGCTATTTCGAGTTCACCATCACTGCAGCTGAAAACTTCCAAATTAACCTAGATTCTATCAGTATCAGCGAATGGCGCAATGGAGCCTTTGCACCCCCAAACATCGGCTTTCAAGTCAATATCGATGGCGCAGGATATACCATATATGACGCCTACAAAGAGGATAATACAGCAGGCGGCGGAAGCTTTTCCAACTTCACTTTCACTGAAACAATAACAGGTGCTAGCGAGATCGTAATCCGCTTTGCTCCCGTCGGTGCTATTGGAGTCGATGGTGGCGGCAACTTGCATATCAATGCTCTCAGTGCGACGGGAACTGTCTCCGCGATCCCTGAACCAAGTAGCTTTGCACTCGCCGCGGGCGTGCTGGCACTCGGATCAGTAATGCTGCGCCGCCGCAGCTAGGCGCTTAAGAATCATCTAAATAAGGCCGCCGCAATCTGCGGCGGCCTTTTATCTTTACGGACCGTGCTATAAACCGCCCGGGTTATATATGTATTGAAAGCATAAATACACTAATGTTTAAAATGGAAATTCGCACACTTCTCGTCGCGTCGCTACTTGCTCTACACACGGCACTAGGCAGCTCTACGCCCCCCAACGTCATTATTATGCTAATGGACGACATGGGATATAACGATATTGGAGCTTACACCTATCCAAGTAAGAGCAACGCGGGACCTCCTCTAAGCCCCTCAGCAGTCGAGAGCGACAACGGCCAATCTAATAATCCCAATTTTGCAAAAAACTTAACTCCTCGCATCGACAGCCTCGCACGTGACGGCGTTCGCTTCACCCATTTCTACTCAACTTCTTCAGTCTGCTCCCCCTCGCGCGCGGCGTTCATGACAGGCAGCTACCCCACGCGAGTTGGCATAAAAAAGGTACTTTCCGCTGGAGGTAATGAAGGCCTCAATCCCAGCGAAGTGACACTCCCCGAGCTCATGCGTGAAAACGGCTATCTAACCGCGATGGCCGGCAAATGGCACCTAGGCGACAAAGTAGATTTCTACCCCACACGACACGGTTTCGAACGCTATTTCGGCATTCTCTACAGTAACGACATGTGGCCTCAGAACCCTCATAATAGCGCGTGGCAGGATCTAAAACTCATGCAGAACGAAAAGCCGCTTGCGAGCTATATCACCCAAACCGGTGGAATATTCAGCGGCAACTTAGATACCAATACAGAGCAATCCTATTTACTGGAAGCAATGACAGAGAATGTCATCACGGCGATTGACGACGCAGTCGCCGAGTCACGGCCTTTTTTTATATACTACAGCCCCCACACGCCCCATGTGCCCATTCATCCGCACCCGGACTATTTATCCAACTCAGGTCAAATCGATGACGAAGCGCGCTACGCAGACTTGATTCAAGAAATCGATGCACGCGTCGGCCAAATCCTCGACACTCTCGACGCCCCCAATAATGGTGGCAACACTGCCGATAGTATAGCCGATAATACGATTGTCATCTTTACCTCCGACAATGGGCCTTGGCAAAATCGCCCCAACGCGGGCGACCTCTATCAAGGTGCAGGATCCGCGTACCCTTTTAGAGGACGAAAACATAGCGACTGGGAAGGTGGGCATCGCGTGCCATTTATAGTGCGCTATCCTAACATGATACCTGCTGGCGTCACACTTACTCAGACTGCAAGCACTTTCGACATTTACGCGACTATTGCAGCTTTCACAGGTGCAAAAATGCCGACCGATCGCACTCTTGATAGTGTGGACATCAGTGAACTACTCAAAGGAAACACAACCGAGCAACCGCATGACTATTTCTATTACTACGATAGCAACGCAAGCAAGGCTGCAGGCATCATCGACCTGACAAATCAGGATGCATTTAAAATTAGCTTAGAGGACAATAAACTCTATCGCCTAGGACACAATTTCAGTGGCGACTTTCAGGAAAGTACGGATGTCTCAAATACTTATCCAATTATAAAATCGCAGTTAGAAGCCCAAATGATGGCTTGGAATCATGCTATGGACAGTCGCGATGGGGCTAAGAGTAACGCGGTGCAAATTGAACTCGAAACGGATAAAATTGTTGTAGCCGAAGGCGGCTACAACACCTTACGAATACGCTTATCCAGCGCAGCTAACAAAGCAGTCACAATTAGTCATTTTTCCGGCGACAACGATCTCAGTGTGAGTAGCGGATCAACTCTCAACTTCAACGCAACAAATTGGAACCAATGGCAAACGGTGACCTTTGCTGCCGCGGGTGACAGCGACGAACTGAATAGCGGGGCTACCTTTCGTGTCAGCGCACCGGGGCTACACATACGAGAAATCTACGCCTTCGAAAGCGAAACTGGCATCTACAACTCTGCGCCAAATATTTCTCTAACCGCGCCTCCATTTTCAAGGCTTCACTTCCCCAGCGAAAGTAGTCGCTTGCTGGCGGAAGTCAGCGCTACAGATGATGGGCTACCGGAGGGGAATAAATTAATCTACAGATGGTCACAACTAGATGGCCCGGGCACTGCGACATTTGATCCACCTGATACCGCAAGAACCTTCATCAGCTTCAACGCCAGCGGTAACTACCTGCTCCGGGCCGAAGTCAGTGATTCTATTTACACCCGTAGCGTCGACCTATCCGTATACGCAGGCCCCGCCCCTACAGGTATAGAAGATGTCATTATCTTCGAATACAATTTTAACGAGTCAAATGGCACCTCGACTCATGACAATGTGGGCAGCACGGGAAACGCGATGCTCACTGAAAACGGCTTTAGCGCGACACAAGGACCAACTTGGTCCACTGGATATGAAAATGGAGGTCTCAGCTTTGATGGCATCGATGATTTTGTCATGACTCCTAGCGTCACAATCTCCAACGATAAATCATGGACAGCCTCCGCCTGGATCTACCTCAATGCGATACCTACCAGTGAAAACCGAGTGATCCTACAGCAAGCGGGCCCTACAGGGCGCACTTGGCTTTTTGTAAATGCCAATGGTCAACTAGCCAGCTTCATCGGCAATCAAAGTACGAGTGGTGGCGCTGTCACAGCTGGAACCTGGCAAAAAGTTGCTGTGAGTATCACGTCTGGTAGTCAAGCGTCCCTCAGGCTTTTCATAAATGACGAGCAAGTCGCAGCGTCCACCCGAACATTGGAAAACAACACAGGCGTCTTCCACATCGGCGCACACAAAAATATTGAGAATACCCAATCACTTAGTTGGAGCGGACTATTGGATACAGTCGAGTTGAAAGAACGCAGCAGCGAGCTGCAGATTGATCTCCCGGTCGTGAACTCTTTTGATGTATGGATACAAGAACAAGGCCACATCCCAAGTCATCAACAATCCCCAGAAGATGATCCCAATAAAGATGGAATCAACAACTTGCTCGATTACGCATTTATATCCAGTAGTAATCAGCCAATATACACATATCTACCACAGGTCACCGCCACAGATTATCTGCAACTTAACTATCGTCAGCGCAGCAACGGTAGCGGCACGACTGGGGTCGACTATGCTGCCGACGGCATTATTTATTCCGTCGAGCTGAACCAAGGGCTCACTCACGACCAATGGCAATCGGGAGCCGCCTTTGTGAAAGCAGTCGGTACGCCAAGCCCAAATGGTGATGGCACTGAATCTGTCACCGTGCGCTCGATTCCATCGCTAAGAGAAATAGGCGGACGTGGTTTCATGCGATTACAACTTGAAAAATATTAGATTAAATTAAACCGTAATAAGAATGGAAACGCAGCACACTCTCGAGTTACACAGCAACTGGCAGTTCAGAAAAGCAGGCAATAGAACCTGGCGATCTGCAGAAATCCCAGGCTGTGTCCACACCGACCTGCTAAGGCACGGACAGATCGCTGATCCGTTTCATGGGACGAACGAGCTGGACTTACAATGGATCGAGAGCACGGACTGGGAATACAGGCTCGAATTCGATTGCCCACAGAACTTGCTAAAGGAACAACACATCGAGCTAGTCGCGGATGGGCTTGATACCATAGCAACTATCACGCTCAACGGAGTCCAAGTCGCCCAAACAAGTAACATGTTTGTCGGATACCGATTCCCAGTCAATAAACTCATACAGGCTGGACGAAATCGACTGGAGATCTTTTTCCACAATCCTCGTGAAGCGATGCTAATTCGCCAACCCGAACTACGGCCTATCACATGCGATCACATTGGAGGTCGCACACAATTACGAAAACAACAGTGCTCATTTGGTTGGGACTGGGGCCCACGCCTCGCAACAAGTGGTATATGGCGCCCAATTCGACTCGAAGCTTGGTCCAAAAACCGGATCACCGATTACTTAATCACTCAGCAACACCAAGCGGGGCAGTGCATCGTGACCGCACAGATAGAGACGGCAAGAAAGGGTAAACGCTATCGAACACGAGCAACAATTCGGCAAGCTGGAACTTTTATTGGTTCCAACGAAGCTCCCCTATCCGAGAAGATTGCGATCGCAATCGACAAACCTCAGCTTTGGTGGCCAAACGATCACGGCGATCAACCACTTTACGAAGTCAGCATCGAACTTCTCGAGGAAGGTGAAGTCATCCAAACTCAAACACAACGAATCGGGCTCTGCGAAATAAAACTAGACCAGCACCCAGACGAATGGGGCACCAGTTTTCAATTTCTGGTAAATGGCAGGCCAATCTTCTCTAAAGGGGCCAACTGGATACCAGCCCACAGTTTTGTGAACGAAGGTGAATCCTTGATCCCCGACCTACTCGATGCAGCCGTTGACGCCCATATGAACATGATCCGCGTCTGGGGAGGGGGGATCTACGAGCTGGAAAATTTTTACGAAGGATGCCTCGAACGCGGACTGCTCGTGTGGCAAGACTTCATGTTCGGCTGTGCTCTCTATCCAGCAGATGCTAGCTTTGTAAAATCTGTAAAACTCGAAGCCGAGCATCAAATTCGTCGACTCCGTAATTATAGCCACATCGCATTGTGGTGCGGCAACAATGAGAACGAGCAAATGTTCACTAAGCAATTGCGTGAGGATGCAAGACTACGACGCAACTACGAGAAGCTCTTCCTCACCACCCTCCCAAACGCTCTGCAAGGCCTGCTGCCCGATGCGAATTACATTTCCAGTTCAGAACATAACCCGGACGATCGCTATGGTGACACTCGGAATATAGAATCTGGAGATGCACACTACTGGGGCGTTTGGCACAATCGTGCGCCCATCAGTAACTACGAGCAACAGCTACACCGTTTTTTCTCAGAGTTCGGTATGCAGGCTTACCCGCATGTTGAAACCGCACGAACCTTTACAGATTCGTCCAATCTATTTGGCCCCGAGATGAATAATCATCAAAAAAATGGCGGTGGCAATCAAACCATCTTTCACTACATTTCGGAGCTGTATCGATTCCCCAAGAACTACGAATCCACAGTTTACTTATCTCAAACAATGCAAGCATTTTGCCTGCGCTTCGGAATCGAACACATGCGACGCAACATGCCACGCACGATGGGAGCTCTATATTGGCAGCTCAACGATTGCTGGCCCGTCGCATCCTGGTCCAGTATTGACTTCGGCGGTCGTTGGAAGGCACTACATTATGCAGCCAAGCGCTTCTTTGCGCCGGCGTTGGTTTCTGTCAAAGTCATAGGTGGCGAGTGGACGCATAGGAGCACAAATACTCTTTTCAGCGATGTCTCTGGCTTCGAGATTTATACCGTTTTCGATGGCCCACAATCTACTAAGGCTAAGCTCGAGTGGCAATTATGGAGCGTCAGCCTGAATCAACAATTGGATAGCGGCCATCATGTGAAACGACTTCTACCTGGAAGATCCGTCCGCCATAAATCGCTTAAACTTAAAAAACTCATAAAGAAACATGGTAAACAAGACCTCGTTTTACGCACGCGACTTAAGGCCGAAGGAGCTATCGAGAGTGAGAACACCACCTTCCTGACAGCTCCCAAGCACATCGAGTTCGCGACTCCACAGATCAGCACCAAAGTAAAACGTACAGCCGAAGGCGTTCACGAAATCGAAGTCAGCAGCAATACAATTGCCTATCAGATCTATATCAATCTAGCAAATGCGATCTCGCATCGTGTCAGCGATAATTTTTTCGACCTATTTCCAGGCGAGACTAAGCGCATAATCCTCTCTACGCATGAGCCGCGAAGCACCTCCGAGATTCGTAACAACTTAGAAGTAATGAGCTATCGCGATAGCTATCAAAAGTGAAACAATGGAAGCGTATAGACCCACCCTCTTCTCAAACTACGCTAACGAACCACTTCTATTTCAGGCTCGGTCTTAGAACCCTCCCAACACTCAAACTGCCTAAACCGCGGAAAGTAGCTGTAATCGGACAAATCAATGTACTGCCCGGGCACAGCCCACTTCACACCAATTTCTGACAATAATTTCCCCTGTTGAAAGGCCTGTGTGAGTGACTGATCTAAACCGACCACAACTGTTTTAACACTTCCCGACTCATCAGCCAATCGCTGAATGAAGTCAGGCGGAATATTATGCACTTCAGATGACTCGTGAGCACCATTGACGCAAATGGTGTGAGCTGCAGCGATCTCAAGATCACAGATAAAGACAGAATCATCCACACTTCGAGCCAGCAGACGTTCAATAATAACTTCGCGCAATTCATCACCGAATTGACAAGCTAGTATAGTCTCTTCCCCTTGATCCGTACTCAGCGCGACTTCCGTAAAGGTCCAATGAATCGATCCTAGCTCGCCATCTATAATAATCTCTGGATCAACCTGAGTCGAAGAACTATGAGTGGCATAAAAATACAAAGGCAAGCCGGTCGTGGTTTCAATACGCATGCAAGCGGTATCAGCACTCTCAATCGAGTGCGCGCGGTACAACTCAGCTCGAATCCCAGCGAGTTCAGCCGACTTCTCAACTGTGATACCGCCGAGAAAGCACATCATATTGAGCTGATGCCCAATCGCATTATTAAATGGGGAATCCAACATCCAATCTTGACCGACCAACAGACGACCCGCCCAATCATTTCTAGCATAATACGCATCATCTCTTGGCCAAAGTCCCATCGACCGGATCGATCTTATTTTACCAATTCGCCCGTCTAAAATTGCCTGCTTCATCCAAAGCGTTTCAGAAGCATAAATAGTCTGAAAGCCTACAGCAACAAAACGTCCTGTTTTACGCTCTGTTGCCTGAATCGCTCGCACATCTTGAATTGTAGCCGCCGCAGGTTTCTCCAAGAACACATTTGCACCCGCTTCCATCGCTGCGATCGCCATACGCGCGTGTAAATGAATCCCTGTGGGGATGAAACATAAATCGAGTTGCCCATTTAAAGCACGAAACATTTTCTCATAGTCGTCGAAAATATCCCCGCCTGCCGCACGAATACATTCACACTTTTCTAATTCGTCCTCTTGATTGATCACTGTCGCCCCCAACAAACAAATGCGATCGCATGCGACAGCTCGTTGAATCATCTGATAATGCACTTTCGCAAATCCCGACAAACCAACAAGAGCGACTCTAAGAGCCCTAGAAGGCATTCGAACTCTCTCACTCGCTGATGATTTTACACCCTGCTCACTGTTTCTACACATCATGTATTTGTTGAGATAAATAATTTTTGAGAAATAACTTCAGCGATCAAGATAGACGGCCATCAGACCGACTTAGTCAAAAATCGCATCAAATTAAAATCTGATAAAAAGCATAATTTTCAGAAAAGACACCTAAGCGAGCCAAGGCGGATCCTTAGGCAATGCATGACTGAATGCATGCAATAAACTTGCTTGATAGGAATCGTCAAAACGCCCCTCATTAAACCGCGGTAAGCCCTCCTCAACGAATCGCCGCCAACTAGCAACCTCGTCTCCGGGAATGATCGGAAAGAACCTAGCACCAGCCGCTTCTGCCGCGAACTGATCCCCTAAAGCATCGCCCAACACAAGCACCTCATAGTTCGTATCAACCGACTCCAGAATTTGTTTAACTTGGGCCGCCTTAGTCCCAAATTCTTGACCCGCGATGAATACAGCATGCGAATCCAATCCAGCCTGAGCCCATTCATAGACCAATGTACTCCGAGGAGCCTGGCTGACAACCACCACATCACATGTCTCCGCAGCCCGCTGTAATGCAGTACCAACCCCGGCGAATGAGGCAACTCCATGGCACATCTCTTTAACCAATATATTCACTTCGCGAGTCCAAGCCAACATCGCTTTTAAGGCTGCATCATCTGTAAGCGCAGCCGCGCGCTGCAAACTGGGTTCTCCCAAGGCTTCTGCTTCTTTCAAAAATCGATAAAGCTGACTAAAATCCATAAAGCTGACTTCAGCTGCACGGACTGCGGGGTGCTCGGATAATAATTCCAAAGCCATGCCAACTGCTAGAAAGCGATTGCTACCACGCGTCACGCTGTATAAATTAACGAATTCCCAGACCTCTCGTGCTTGTTTTGCGCAGTTTTGTAAGCCGAAGTGCTTTATAAAAGCAGGACAAAAACACTCCTTGTGTTTGATATCCATAACATCAAAAGCACACCCGTCGCTATCGCAGGCAATGAGTCTGGTATGTAGCGACTCGTAGCTAATTTTTGCATTAAGTTCAGTCATCTTGATACATTACCTCAACAAGGCGGTTCGAATTGAAGTGTAATCGGAAGACGTCCACTCGGAGTCAGTTTTCCGGAAATAATATTAACCACATTTCTCATCGCAGCGCGGCTGGCACCTAGGCTGCATATACAGGTGCTCGCACCAGAGTAAAGGCTCAAGTCATAGGGAGACTCCATCGCAACTACGATGACACGCTTCCCAGAAGCCAAGCATACCTGAACGAGTTCAAGTTGATGGTCAAAATTGATCGCATTGATACTCCCGACGATCACCACCTCGCTCTCTGCGCAAAGCTCCTTAGCAGAGGTAATATTGTCCACAGTCGGCACGAGCTCCGTCAAGAGTGATTGTGCACCGGGAAATTGCTCGACAACCTCTTGAATCAACATGTCTTCACTCTGCTCTGAATCATTCGCACCATCGAGCTTTTGAGGCTTAGGCTGTATGACCAAAATCTTAGTATTTGGACTCGAAACTAGCGGTAATTGCTTCTCTCGGTCTTTTAAAACGACAACCGACTGCGCGGCCACAGCTTGCTCACAGGCTGATACCTCTTTCGTTCGAAAAGAACGAGCTGCGATTTCATTCGGAACTAGTGCATTATCGTAAATATTAATTTTCTTTCGCAAACGATGAATACGCAAAAGCGATTCATTCAGAAGCGACTCGTCCAATACACCCGTCTTTACAGCATCATATACGGCACGATACCCATCAAGAAAATGCTCACTATCGCCACGCAAGAGCAATACATCGCAACCAGCCTGAAGTGCCATAATACTTGCCTGTGCAGTTCCGTATTTCTCTTGTATCGCACTCATCCGCATCGCATCAGTTTCTACAACACCTTGGAAACCCAAAGTCTTGCGCAAATATCCGCGTATAATTTGAGCCGACAAAGTCGCTGGCAAACGGGAGGAATCCATAGCTTCCACAATGACATGTCCAGTCATCACAGCTTCAGCGCCTGACTGCAATAAGCTGCGTATGGGCAAATTGTCATGCAATTCAAGCTCTTGAAATGATTTGGTCACTTCAGCCATTCCTTTATGAGCATCGACAGCAGTCGCTCCATAACCTGGGAAGTGCTTGATCATCACGGCAAGTCCTGAACGTTGGTATCCCCGCATCATGGCGAGTGCATGTTCGGTGACCAACTTAGGGTCCTCACCAAAAGACGCTGCTTTCAATGTGTGACGACCAGCAAAGGAAAAGACATCCGTGATCGGAGCTTGAACTAAATTAATCCCGAGCGAACGCATCTGACAGCCTGTCAGATAGGCGGCTTCCTCAGTTAGCTTAAGATCATTAGCACACCCGAAACTCATATGACTACCAAAGACAAGTGCACCGTATCTATTGATATCGTTGCGAGTTCCGCCTTCCTGATCCACTCCGAATATTAAGGGAAAACCACTCCCCTTCGTCATAGAAAGTGTCTGCAAGGAATTCAATAAGGATGCATTACTTGCTGGAGTCAGGTATGAATTGGGACTGCCGACGACCTTACTATGATTATCATAAAAAGCGTTCGGACAATATCGTACAAACGCGATACCATATTCTGTAATAAAACGACTGATATCTGGGGTCACCGAACTCGATTGGAAAATAGGACTGCAGACCTGCCCCACTTTATGAGATAGGGGTAAATCCAATATCTCCTTCTCTGTGATAGTGCACTTCATGTTAAATATCTAATAATAAATTGAAAATGATACAGCTACACTGCACTCGTATCCTCACCCTTCGGGGCAAGGATCTGCATTGCCACGGTATTTCCATGCAAAAAACTACTAATGTCACTTAGTCCTGAGGAGGCAGAGAACTCCGGCTCACAGCAAATTTAGCAAATCGAGTAAGAGACTCCCGTCCACGGATATATATAGTATGCTTCCCTGCCGACAGTTGCATCTTACGGGGATACTCTTTGCGCTGAATTGAATTGATCATCCACTCCCAGCGCCCAGGGGCCGTAACAGGGAAATCCCAATAACCAGGCTCTCCATCATCGACTTGCACAAAGCAACTATCGTGCCCGGGCGAACCTGGGCCAGGAACGCTCATTAAACCATGTAGATAATACACTCCTGCCTCTTCGATTTCGAAATCAAATTTGATATACGCCTCTGAAGATGCGGCCCGAGTCGCGGGAGCTGCTAAATATGGAACCACTGGCGCATTAGGATCACTCTCGACTACAGTCATTCCGCGTTGCTCGAGATCCGCAGCTACAAACATCTGAATGCCTGGATCTGCAAGACGCACTTTGGCTTTAACAAATGAAGTACGATTATAACCGAAATCAGTTCGAACAGTGATAGAGCCCTGACGCAGGCCTTCACGCTTAAAATCAGGTTTCAGTGAGACTGTCACTTCGTGTACCTTGCCATCACATGGACCATTACTTGGACTGAATTGCAACCATGCTTCGTCACTCAGGATCCGCCAACGCTTACCTGTAGAACTTGGTGCGGTAATATAAAGCGTATCAGCTTTCTCGTTGCTAGTAGCCAGTGTTTTCTCAATTTGAAGCTGCATAGGAAGTGCTGATACACTGTCTTCTCTAACTGGGAAAAGTGGAGATGCGCCCACTTGAAAGGCACCGATATCTGGAGCACTCCCCTGGTATTCCTCACTGATCATGGGCAATGCAAGAGCACGATCTATTGCGAGTGATCCATCCGATAAACGATAGTCACCAGCTGCACGATCGCGGAACGATTCCAATCCAGTCACTCCATTTTGCTGCCACTCAGGCAACGGTGGATCAATCGAGTTCGGGCGCGCCATATCGTAATCAAAGTCAGCCTTCGATTTTTGAGGCCAGAGTAATACACCGGAAGCAAACAGGTTATTCCGTGTGAACAATGGCGTCGGACCTTTGCCCCAATTGCCACCTCGAAGTGCCATACTATTACTGAAAATAGTATTATGAAAGAAGTAATTGATGCCTGGCTCTTCCACCTTATTGCCTCCCACTTTAAAAGCAAAATTAGTTTGTCCACGCTCTTCGCCCTCTAGAACAATAAGATTATTATAGATATACGATGGTCCAAGGATCGTCGGTGCAGTACTAACCCCGCAGTAACTGCTCTGAATCCAATTATTAAAAAAGCGTACATTCATCTGCCCACCGTCCAATTCGACACCATCATCGTTACTAAAAAACATAGTGTTCCCATCAAAGTCGGTATCACGATGAGGCCCGCCAGTTATATAGTTATTATAGGCCCCCTCAATTGTATCATTGAAACGATGCTCTTCGCCTCCAATTAGTGAATTATTGCGAATCACCAAATTCCCATCTGAATTAAACAAAATAATCGAAGTGGGCCCCAATGGGTGGCCATTTTTCCATGAAGTCGCACGACCACGAGGATTGTGGATATAGCAATCCTCAACAACAATGCGCGAAGAGTATCGACCAATGCGAACGCCACCTTCCAAATTAATACGCTCTCCATTTTCATCTAGATAAAATGGACCGCGCCCCCACTTGGGATTAGTGGAAGGCAATAACTCACCAGGCCGGCCCCACTCGGAAATATCACAACGCATAATACGAACATCCGTTGAGGAACGCAGTGTAACTGCATCTTTAACACCACCTCGAATCGTTAAGTTGTCCAAAATAACATGGTGCACCGCTTCAAACTTAACTGCGTTTGCACCGTTCATACCAACGTTTAATACTGTCGTACCGCTAGGATCGCCAGTATAACGAACCCAGCCCTCAGCAGAACCGCTCTCTGTAATGAGCAATGGCTCCGTAATTTCCCCTGCTGGTAGATAAACGGTCCTAGCAATCGGCACCTCACTCGACCACGTCTTAACAGTCATAAAAGCGGGTTCCATCTTCTCTGTAAGATTTGGATCTTCCATCCAAGTCTTTATTTCGTACTCCGTATCTTCTTCGAGGTTTAATAAACTGGAGCGCAACTGCTTCGTCTTGTCCTGCCATTGCATCGGCAAACTAGCACGCCATTCTTGTTCACCTTTTTTCCTAAATACAGAATAGCCCTTCGTGAATTGACTCATATCCCCTATAATATCGGCATAAATACCAATCGAACTGAAAGTTGCGACTCCTTCTAACTTGGCAATAGTCGGAGCAGAACGGATGCGCTCCGCAGCTGGAATAACCGAGATATCAGCAAACCACAACGACTTCCCAACATATCCTGAGCCCTGATTATAACGTAAAAGCACGGCCAGCGCATCCGCATCACCAACATCCAACTCTTTTTCAAGCTTCGTCCACTCTCCACGCTGACCACTGTTCACACTGATACGCTGGTATTCTTTCCCGCCCTTATAGAGTTTAATTTGAATAAATCCCTTCTGAGCCTTCATCCAACCTTCTAGAAACAATATGCTATTCGGCTGCACCTTAAACTTAGATGCAACTACCTGCCCTTCGCCGGCGCCAGAGCCTTCAATATCAATACGTAAACTACCTTTAGCTCCTTCAGGCTTCTCATTTACATCATAATGAATCGATGCCTTCCCTGAGCTCGCCAGCTTCCAACCAGCAGCAGAACCTTCGCTCCACTTCGAAAAATCTCCATTCCGAACTAATTCTGAAGCGCCTAACTGAGCGGGCAACTGAACTGCTAGGCTGAATAGAGCGGCGATTATAAATGCCAAATTAGAGAAGTGCAGACGAAGCATCCTCAACACGGGGAATTGTAGACTAAACATCTGATAAGATCAGCAACTACAACTGACTTAGTCAATAGCCAAATCTAAACAGTCACTATAAATATTATCTAATTCATCGAGAGCTATGCCTGAGCTCAAAGAACGTCCCCTAAACCCAGTGTGTCGCTTCAGCAGAATAATAAAATCCGAATACGTACCATAAGATTTAACAGGTTCGAATCGACTTGGACCAATTGGTAGCTTCGCAATGACAATAAGTTGAAGATAAAAACAGAAAGCTGATTACCATAAGATTCACGATATCCTGCACCGCATCGTGACTTAGTCAATGTGCCTATTTTGATTATCCAATTGAGCACAATGGTAGAGACCAAGTTGAATTCTCGTATTTAAAATGAATAATAAGCCTCTTCGCTTCGCTCTACTTTTATTGAAACTCTGTATCCTCCATAAAAATCAATCGCACGTTAATCTTGCTAGAGTTAACATCTTTGCGTGCTATAAACGCAAAGATCTGCTTCCCCTCGTAGACTCTCCAATTATTACTGTAAAGCGGCTTCCAACCATCATCGGTTTCTAATAAAAACTGCGCCAGCACATTTCCTCCTGAATTGGGATGCACGTCCACCATGCGCATCTTACCTGCATTCAACTCAAATTTTGCATCATCCAAGCGACCGATCATTTTATTTGAAGACAAATTAACCAGAGTTACCTGGTTAGGCTTCCCCATCTTCGCATCAAATAAAATGGGATAGAGGCGGTAACGCTCCCCGGAGCTCTGTGCATCCTTGATAAATACAAAAATGTAATGCCCCTTCGCAGCTGTCGTAAGAGTAGTCAGTGCCACGGGCGTCTTGCTATAACCATTCTCAGTTTTCTCCTTACGGTAAAACTGTAAAGTGGCGGGTCCAGTGTAACGCTGCGTCTTCGAAAAACTGGCATTAGGACTAAAAATCTGCTCTTCGCCATTCGCGGATGCATAAAAGACATCTTTAACTGCCTGCCCCCAACTGATTGTTTGAAAACTAATTGAGACATGCTCTTCAGATGCCTGAGTCTGTAATGGATCCACCGCGAAGAGTACACTTAGTGTAATACAGAACCAACAAATGTGTGCTTTAACCATAATATGTCTTACTTGATCCAACGAAAAGATGTAACCTTAAATGCACGACCAAACTGCTGATTCAACGCTGTTAATTCACTAAAACTATCAGATGGAAGATTTCCCACACCACCGGCTAAATCACTACCTGCTACATACTCAACTTGCCGCTCGACGACCGCCTCGCACATCGCCGATGCAATCCGTTTTCCAGTCACCGGCGAAACCGTTTCTCCCATAGCACGAATCACAAAGGTATCAGAACGTGAACTTAATTTGGGGCCCAAAGCACTCAAGAGGTCAGCCTGCGTTACTGATCCCGGAGCAAATAAATTGGAGTCATCATTGATTGCAGAATGCTCAATTGCATGTTGAATCGTGCCCATATCACCAAAATCGTCGTTACTTAAACGGCGATTAATAAATTCCGCTAAGCTGATAAATGGCCGTCCCTGTCCAGCGGAACGTGCACGCCGTTTAATCTCATTCACAATACTGCGTGCCAGTGTTAGCGACGCAGAATCCGCATCGTACAAGCTATCAGTCGAGATATCTTTATACCCAGACCATTCATTGCCCGCTCCGTTAAAAGGCATCGCATTGCGCAAAAAAGCATTCTCAGCAGTAGTCTCAGCCCCACTGGCTTGATCTCTAATTGGCAATCCAGCCATACTGCCCAGGAGTGCAGCCCATGCCAATTCAGACACTGAGTTAATATTAAAGCCACCATCAACTCGAAGATGCGCAGCCGCCTGATCATATTTCTGAAGCTCAGCCAATAGCGTAGCACCTTGAAGATACGATGCGATTTCAAGATGACTACTCGGCAACGGATCCGAAAGCTCAGCCACTTGAACTCCCTCTGGTAGCGATGAAAAGAAATAACCATCCCAGAGGGCAGTGTTCAATGCGTACGACACATCAAGTAGCTTATCACCAGAGACCGTGTCATACCATTTAGTTTTTGCTAAGGTATCGTTCGGTGCATACGAATTCCCGAAGGCATAGGATGGTTCATGTGGGTACAAAGATAATAGGGCATTTTGAAACTGACCAAGAGAGATTAACGGTTCTCGTGGTACATCATATAACACCGTGCGTGTCGGATCAAAACCGTCCCCCTCGCCGACCGTACTTGATGGCCCCCAATAACCATATTGACTATGAATCCCACCCGGCGTATCGAAATCCGGATTCACTGCCCCTAACTCAAAAGTCCAATCCCAGGCACTGACTGTTTTATTTGACGAACTCCCATTGCGCGTACTCATGAGCGGAGAGCGTGGATTAAATACACCTAGAAAATCAGCGCGATCAGCGGGATCATACTCATCTGCTGATTTAACTTTCCCACGAACAATCGCAAATGATTGACTCACAGAGGGGTCCACAGGCCAATTCATATCATAACTGTAATCATTTGCAGCATTTACATTTCGAACATTTGCAGCTCCACGTATATAGGCACTGTCATTATATACAATAAGATTGGGTGTATAACGCTGTATGTAAAAAGCTAAGCTCAATGATTCAACTGAACTCGCAAAGGATATATCGATGGAAAGCCTATCATAATTAGCCACACTCGCAGGCCAACGAGACCCGGAATCCCACGTCGGCCGAATCTCAAGATAGCCATCACTCCAATTTGAAACCTCCGTCGCGACAGCCATCGGCATTTCCGTATCCGTGTAATTGCGAATGTTCGAAGCATTGAAAATGCCAGCGGGAAACAAACGAATCGAACGCCCAGGCTCGATCGATGTCTGATCCCCATGTATCAACATACGCATGACATTCCCCGCGGGGATGTCGTTCTTAAGGAAAGTCATAAATCTTTTAGAGAACACCGTTGTCGGCGCGCTGTCATCACTACTGGACAGTGTCAGGGTGATCGTAGGATTAAAATTGCTGATATGATATTCATACCATCCCCCCTCTAATTTAATATTATATGGGTTGGTGAGCTCAACAAAAGGGTGAATGCGAATCACGGGAAAATCAGCGCTATCACTGGAAACAGACAGCACTAGCCCTAACTCCGTTGTCAGAGCAAAATAAGGCTGATTCACCCAAGCAGTTACTGCGTCCTGCGAATTAATATTTATATATGGATTAGTCGCATTACCATTCCCTCCATTCGTATCGAGCGCACTGGTTCGACCAGGTTTAGCATCATACGGCGGTCGCGGATACAGTTTGCCACCGGCAGCACTGAGTAGTTCAGACGCATTATAATAATCACTCAAATATTCCCAACGCGGCCCATAGATAGACAGATCGGGTGTCACAAAAACCGTGTGTTCAGCAAATTCAGCTGGTAAGCTTGACGCTTGAAAAACAGAGGTCAAATCTCGCTTCAGCCCTCCATTCACCGGATCCGTCAACAGTGTATACGACGAGGCGGTTAAATCATGATAAAAATCATCAATCGCGACGCTGGTCAGACTCTCGAACTGTGCCCTGCTGCGAACATGCTCGATCTTAGGGCTATTGACGGGATAAGTTGGAGCGATCGTTTCAATACCATTTCGCTGTGCCACAGTAATACGGCGATTATCCGCACTCGAATTGGAGGCCAGCGCATAGGGGTCGAGTTTATTGAATTTTGCCTTAGTGCCTTCGTCCCCCACCCAATAGGCATACCGCCCCGTCCCTGAAGGAGAATCAATATCCATGGTCTTCGCCAATACAGCTGGAGCGCTAGCCACGGCTGGCAACATTTCAACTACATCTGCAGCGGCGACGTCCAATGCCTCAGCAGGATTATTTAAGGATAAATCCTCCTCTCCAGAAACCAACCAAACCGGCCATTGAGTCGAATCATAACCAGGCCCTGAGGGCATACTATGCCATACGCCTGTCCAATATTGATGATTATCAGCCATGATATCACCGCGAGCGGTGCTCCGTTGATCCGCACCGGCATATTTTTGCAATTGTCCAAGTGCCACCTGCATTCCCAGCAGCGCATTCTCCTGTGCACTCAACTGCTCCTTGCGGTTTGATGATACAGCCGATTCAATCGTAATAAATGAAGACAGACTGATGATTAACAAGAGCACAAAGGCCATCAAACTTAGCGCGATAACTAAGGCGAAACCTTGAGATTTTTCGATTTCAAGACAGGAGTTATAAGATTTCGACAGCATAGAGTATAAGTGCAGAAGTACAACAACTGGATCCAGAGTTTGTATTTAAATTCAAATAAATCAAATTATTATACCAAAGCGAAAAGCCAAATTATCATCGAACTACAGCTCAGGCTCGAATGCGCCTGTACAGATTTGGCAGGAACTGGAGTCCCCTGCTTGCCTCGCAAACCGATGCTGGAAATAACTCATTCTAAGATGATATACTAAACAAAGCGAATGCCAGCAAGACGCCCCCCCCCCCAAAAAAAAAAGAACTACACGAAGTAGCAAGACATCTGTCCTACTAGTCAAAAAAGTCACCTTCTAGATTTTAAAATCTAGAAGGTGACGATTGAAGGTCCAGCTATGATCGACGGCGACGCACAGCCAGAAGTAGACCTGACACACCAAGCACTACAGCACACTGAGATGGCTCAGGGACTGCAACCACACTCACATTATCAATATATGCATTCTCCCCATCGTTAGAGGATTTAAATAGAAATCTCAATTTGAACTCATCCGCAGCCAATACACCGTTATAATAACTGGACGGAACCACAATAGAATAATTAACGAACCCTGCACTCGTGCCAGCGTCGCTCGCCAACCCAATCTCAGTCCCCGTATAGGAAGAAGACAAATCGGTACTCTCGTAACCATTAGGCATTCCTGAATCAACTAAGACTGACTGATAGCCAGAACCAAAATCAATCTCAAAGGCAAAGTCATCACTAGACTCCAACGAATTCACACCAAAATAATCAAACGAAAAAATTAGATCTTGGCTCACATCAGAAATAGCAACAAAACTAGACAATGCGGCCGAACGAGAACCGCTATGACGCATAAACAAACTGTTCGCGCCAGAACTCGCCTCAACGCTACTCACATAAACACGATCAGCGGTCGACACTGCCCAACCTGATGTAGTCGTGCCACTGCCAATCACGGTTCGATCATCAAAATTGTCAGTAAATAAAGTAGACGCATCCAGCGCGACTACAGAAGATAAAACAGTAAGGGGTAGGTATAGACATTTTAGGTTCATAAATTTCAGAGCACACAAAACCGCTGACTCAGTCAACAAAATAATGAACAAAAGGACTATCCCCGCCCCCCAAAAAAACGCCAGACACAATTACTCCACCGCCAGAAGAAGCGACACTCCGCACAAGCCAAGCCCCTCTGCAAAATCCGATTCTTAAAAAAATAGAACCCCAAAACCCGCAGATAAATAGAAAACGAATACCAAATAAAACAAGCACTCCTGAAATCCATACTATCAACTGAATAAATTTTTAATTGACTTAGTCAGCAACTCACAAAAACATATCGCCGTAGCAATGCAGCGAGCAAACAAAGCCCCCGCCCCTCAAAACGGAAAGGCACCCAGAAGACCTCATCAACCCAGATTCACGTGATCCCCCCACACTCCAAACCATTCCACAACCTGCTCATACTCCCCCTCACACTGATGATGCTAACCAGCATGGCTTGCTCCAAAGGTGCGCACACAGAGGACACGTCGACAAAGCCCCCGCTCGACTCGGGCATCGAGGCTCTGCGAGTATTTGACTTCAATCGCTCCTACGAACTGTTTCAACACATGTATGCTACAAGCAGCCATGAAGACAAAGATTGGCCACTCATTACGTACAACTATGGCATTTCCGCATGGCTAAGAACACCAACGACTGCAGAAGACGTCACGCTTGCCATCAACTTACTAAGCTCAGTCACAGCGCAATATCCCGATTCGATTTATAGTGCAGCAGCTCTGCTAGACCTAGGACGAATCGCCGAAGTCTCGGACTTCCGAGGGGACCCAACTGACGTGACGCAAGCACGCATATACTACGAGCGCGTCCGCACTGAATTTCCAAATAGCGAAATGTCGACTCGCGCGTCACTCTTCTTGGCGCAGACCTATGCTCAAACCCTAGAGCAAGACAAGATCAATAAAGCGATCTCCATCCTGGAAGCCTGCATCCTGCAAGAAACCAACGAAAAATGGATTGGAGTGCTCGCACTCTATCTTGGTGAACTTTATAATTCATACCTAAATCAGCCAGATGATGCAGTGGACCCTCTAATGCTAGCATTCAAATCCGGTTTACCGCGCCCTTCTTCAGCCGACTCACACCTCTGGACAATCGGCATGCTGGCGGAAAAAGCAGGACGCGATTCAGTGGCCTTGGAAGCTTATCAGCGCATCATCAACGATTACCCGCGCACAGTCTTTAGAAGTGTAAGCCAGGAACGCATCCGTAAAATACAAATGAAGCAGCCAGATGCATAACGACCAGCCACAGCCCCTGCCACAGGATAGAACACCACTTTTCCACTCAGTCTATAACCCCCATTGCGCCACCCACTAAATGAAAGTCTTGTTTTCAAAATTCAATACTAACTGGATCGCAGTTGGCATTCTTTTTTCCGCCTTTGTTTATAGCGCTTTTCGTTTTTACGTGATCAGCCAGGAACTCTCAAATGACAACAGCGCAGATGGCCAAAAAATTATAAGAATTACCCATTGGCAGCTCGAACCTGGATTTCGAGAGGCGCTTGAATGGGTAATCAATGAGTATAACTCACTCCCTAAAGTCGAAGCAGCGGGTTTGCGAGTCATGCAAGCTCCGATACCCCAGCCAGTTTACAATCAATTTATGAATGTCCACTTAATCAGTGGCACGGCTCCAGACATCGCAGTTAAGGGAGGCACGGAACTCATCAAGGGCAGTGCTCTCGCCAAATTCTATGCGCCACTCGGCAGCTACGTCGAAGATCCCAATCCATACAATGCACCTGAATACTTATCACCTGACCTAGAGGAAGATACCGCAAACTTCCTCAGCAATTCGCCGTGGCGCGACACTTTCTTCGATGGACTCATCGGTGGATATGATTCTTCACTCAGTGATTATTACGGCATCCCCATCACTGCCACAGGCGGGTTACGTATATTCTACAACGTTGATTTACTCCATAAAGTTAAAGCTTTTACATTATCCCACAGCGCCCCTGGCAATGACCCAGAATGGCTTCAAGAGCTCTGGCGCACTGATACAAACAAACAAGGCTATCTTCCGAGAGAGAGTGGGATCACCTGGTTAAAAGACTCTAGCATCCCACAAACACTTGGGCAATTTTATCTCTATTGCAATGCCGTCCAACAATACGCGCTAGCGACTGACAATGAATACCTCGTGCCGATCGCCAGTAGTAATTATCCCCACAATGACTTCGCAGATGAATACAAACAAGGCTTCCTCTCTGGGCTCAATAGACAACAAACTAAAAGAATGGATGGAATCGAAATCCTAGCTAGCTATGAGCGTGAACAGTGGAGTTTTCAATCACCCGAATTTCAGGAATTTTTCAACATGGTTGAAGCTACAGCGGCCTTCTACCCTAAAGGCTATTTAGGATTAGACCGCGAACAAGCACAACGTCGATTCGTACTTGGCATGGCTGCCATAATACGCACCGGAGGCTGGGATGCATCGAGCATCCTCTCTAGTATAGCCAAACGCGATGACCCAAAGGATCATTTCAAAGTCGAGATTGCAGCAGCTCCTTTGCCCGCTGAAGATGAGCGCTGGGCCAACTTCCTCTCCATGCGTGTTTCCGAAGCAGGTGTTCGCGGCGTAGCTCCCTTTGCCATCAACAAACAAAGCCCGCATCCGGAATGGGCACTCGATTTTCTAAAGTTCGCCACTTCCCACCGAATTAATCAGGAATTTGCCAAACGCGCAGGCTGGCTCCCCATATGTATCGCAGCAGAGCCACCAGAATCAATTGCAGCCTTCTCCCCCCTAGTCGAAGGTTTCCCCAAGCAACTGGTCATGGACTTTGCTGACGGCAGCGACAACACAATGCCAACAACAATTAAGAGTGCATGGAAGAATAACCTAAACCTGTTCGCGTCGGGTGACCTCAACCGCGAACAACTTGTCAAGAATCTAGAGAAGGTATTAGAGAGCCCGAATATCGGCATTCCTCGGGCGTGGTTAACACGACACCAAAAAGCAGTGGATCAAGCACGCGCTTATAACCGCTCTGTAACTGTTGAACGGTTAATAGGAATCTTAGGTAGCGAATCTGCCGCTCAAAGAGAGAAAGCCACTCTCTCAATAAACTTAACGAGCGATGAAGGCATCATGGTTAATAAAGCATGGCATGACACACACCCAGACAAACCTTTCCCGACTTACTAAATAGTCCCATTTTAGACTTAGCCCCCCATGCCCATTCAATCCGACGTTCCTCCGATCCCTGTGCCTGACGCTCATGCCAAGGGTAAAATGCGTGCCAAGCTCTTTCAAAAGAGTAAGCTCTT
>NZ_JARXHW010000032.1:0-54879 GCF_031127805.1 Thalassobacterium maritimum
TGGATCATCTTTCGCAAGACCTCCATTTCTCTCAGTTTAAAAAGCGCCTGCCCATTCACAGTGCGGGACATACAATGGTAAATCCCCGTGCCTTGGGCCGTGATTCGTTTGGTGCGCATAAAAAGATAGTGCTCTCTAAACTATCTAATTACAAGCCTCAATATAAGGGACAGGTCTACTATATTATAGGGGTTGGGAAGTATTGAGTGGAGGCTATTGGCTTGGGTGTTTAGGCGCTTTGTGCTTCGACGCCTTCGAGGACTAGCTCGCCGAAGAGGGTGCTGGCGGTGGCGCGTTCGAATTTTACGGGGGCGAATTGCCCGACTAGTCGGGGGCTGGCTTTGACTAATACGACGCGGTTGCCGCGGGTGCGGCCTAGGAACATGTTCTCGCCTTTTTTGGCGGGGCCTTCAAAGAGGACTTCTTCGACGGTGCCGACTAGGGCCTGGTTGCGCTCTAGGGAGCGTTTACCGAGGATCTCCAGGAGGATCTGATTGCGCTCTTCTTTTTGCTCTTTGGTGACGGGGTCGCCGAGGGGCTCGGCGGTGGTGTCGGGACGCACGCTGTATTTAAACAAATAAGCCATGTCGAAGCCGATTTCTTCGAAGTGCTTGCGGGTGAGCTCGAAGTCTTCTTCGGTCTCGCCGGGGAAGCCGACGATGACATCTGTGGAAATATACATGTCGGGGCGTACGGCGCGCATCTTTTTGATGATGCTACGAAATTTTTCGATGCTGTAAGGACGCCGCATGGCTTTGAGTATGCGGTCGCTGCCACTTTGCATGGGGAAGTGTAAATATTCGCAGAGCTTGGGCAGACGGCCGTAGCACTCGATGAGGTCGTCTTTGAAGCCGACTGGGTGCGGGCTGGTGAAACGGATGCGCTCGATGCCTTCGATCTCGTGCACTTTCTCTAGGAGTTGCACGAAGGGGCTCTTTTTGTCGACGAAGGGAAATTCGCGGATGCCGTATTGATTGACGATTTGCCCGAGTAGGGTGACCTCACGGGTGCCTTTGGCTGCGAGTTCTTTGATTTCTTTGACGATTTCGTCCATGGGGCGGGCGCGCTCGGCACCGCGGGTCTTGGGCACGATGCAGTAGGAGCACTTCATGTTGCAGCCTTGCATGATGCTGACGAAGGCGGTGACTTGCAGCTTGTCATCAACGTGTGACTTAATGGTGTTCTGCGAGTCGAGCTCTTCGGCGAGGTCGACAATGGTGTCGGGGCGCGGGCCTTGGCCTTGGAGCGTGGCGATCATGGAATCGAGGTGCTCGGGTACGCGGTGAAATTTTTGCGTGCCGACGACGAGGTCGAGGTCGGGTAGTTTGTCGACGAGTTCGTCGCCGCGGTTTTGAGCCATGCAGCCCATGATGCCTAGGATAAAGTTGGGGTCTTTGCGTTTTCGCTTGGCCAGGTGCCCAGCCTTGCCGATGGCTTTTTGCTCGGCCTGGTCGCGTACACTGCAGGTGTTGAGGAGCACGACGTCGGCATCGAATTCGTTATCGACGAGTGAATATCCTTTGCCACGAAGCATCGCTGCGACCGCATCGGAGTCGCGTTCGTTCATTTGGCAGCCGTAGGTTTTGATATAGACTCGGTTCATAAGAAGGGCGGAGCATGCTGAGATGTGCTGTGTTGTAAATATTGAAAGCTGATCAGTTGGGCGGCTGTTTATGGAGTGGATTGCTGTGTGTGGGATTCGAGCTTTGGGACAGGATGAATGCTTGTTAATTTAATGTAAGGAATTTTTAAAAGAAATGGTTCCTTAGCTGTCGTCTTGACCGCTTTGGACTGTGTCTGTGTGTTGGTGCGATGTCAGAGATTCCTCCACGCGAAATTATATTAGCGAAAGCTAGCGAACTTTTTCATCGTAAGGGCTACAGTGCGGTGAGTGTGGAGGAGGTGATCGCTGCAAGTGGATTGCCGAAGTCAGAGTTTTATCGCGCTTTTAGTGATAAATCAGCTTTGGGTAAAGCTTGGTTGGAGCGTTTAACGAAGCGCATGCGGATTATGCATGAGACTTTTATGGAGCGCCCTGGTGAGCGTGAGCGGCGGTTAAAAAAGTATTTTTTCTCTATGCGCAGCTGGGTGGAGGCGAACGGTTGGCGTGCGTGTCAGTTTGCGAATACGGCGGCTTGTATTGATGCGGATGCCGAGCCGGAAATGGCTTATTTGATTGATCAATATAAGCGTGCTCAGCGTAAGTTTTTCATTGAATTGGTGGGCACTCTGGTGGATGCAAAGGATGCTCAACGCCTTGGAACGGCGGTGTTTTTAGTGTATTCGGGCGCGATGACTGAAGCGCAGAATCTTAAAGCGACTTGGCCGTTTGAAGATGGCTTGGCTGTGGCGGAGCAGTTGTGCGGAATTCGCGAATGATCAGGCGTGACTGCTGGGAGCGATGGTGATGATGACGGATTTCGAGATCGGTGTTTGGCTGGTCTCTGCGCGTGCGCCGAGGGGGACGAGTACGTTGGCTTCGGGGTAGTACGCGGCGGCGCAGCCTTTGGGAGTATCGTAGGGGATGGCTAGAAAGAGCTTTGCGGTGCGGGTCTCGCCTTTGAAGTGGCTGGTGATATCGACTGGTTGTTCGGGGGCGATGTTGCGTTCGGCCATGTCTTCTTTGTTTAAGAAGATGACACGGCGTTCGTTTTTGATGCCGCGGTAGCGGTCGTTGTTGCCGTAGATTGTGGTATTGAACTGGTCGTGGCTGCGGAAGGTTTGTAACAGCAGTTGGCCGGACTCGAGGCTGATGGGGCTGAGTGGGTTGATTGTGAAATTAGCTTTGCCTGTTGCGGTTTGAAAGCTGCGTTCCTTTACCCCATTGGGTAGATAGAAACCTCCTGGCTTGCGAACGCGTGCGTTAAAATCTTGAAAGCCTGGTATCACACGTTGGATGCATTCGCGGATTAAGTCATAGTTTTCGGAGAAAGCCAACCAGGGCACACGTGTCTCTGTGAGCGTGGCGCGTGCGATGCCACAAACGATGGCTGTTTCACTTTTTAATTGATGCGAGGCGGGCTCGAGGCGCCCTTCTGATTTATGTACGACTCCCATTGAGTCTTCCACGGTGACGAATTGTGGGCCGCTTTTTTGAAGGTCTGCTTCGGTACGACCGAGGCAAGGTAGGATGAGTCCTCGTTTGCCAGTGATGAGGTGACCGCGATTTAATTTGGTGGCGATATGTGCGGTTAATTGGCACTGGCGCATGGCGGCGGCTGTGGCATGTGTGTCGGGGGAGGCGGACAGAAAGTTACCGCCTAGCCCAATGAATACGCGTGCTTTGCCCGCGAGCATGGCTTCGATTGAATCGACGGCGTCGTAGCCGTGTTTGCGGGGAGATGTGAATTCGAATTCTTTATCGAGGGCGGCTAGGAATGACTCGGGCATTTTTTCCCACACTCCCATGCTGCGATCGCCTTGCACGTTACTGTGTCCGCGAACGGGACAGAGTCCACTTTTAGGGCGGCCTATTTTTCCAGTGATGAGGTGGAGGTTGACCACTTCCCGGATGGTGGCGACAGCGTTATGATGCTGAGTCAGCCCCATCGCCCAGCAGGTAATGGCGTCCTTTGCTTGTATAAAGGTATTTGCTGCTGCGCGTATTTCTTTTTCGCTAACGCCGGATTGTTGGGTGATTTCCTTCCATGTGACGGCGTTGATTTTAGCCAGGAAACTTTCATAACCATGTGTGTAGGTTTCGATGAATGCTGGATCTATTGCGTCTGCTTCAATCACAGATTTCAGCATGCCCTTTAGGAAGGGGAGATCACCATTGAGGCGAACTGGTACGTGTTGTGAAGCCAGTGGTGTTGCTTTGCCAAGCACGCCTTTCAGTTTTTGCGGATGTGAAAACGCACGCAGTCCTGTTTCAAAGAGCGGGTTGACGGAAATAATTTTGCCTCCGTTCTCCACGGTCTTCTCCAATGAGGTCAACATGCGTGGATGATTGGTGCCGGGATTCTGCCCCATGATCAGTAGGCAGTCGGTGGTTTCGATATCTTCCAGTGTGACTGTCCCTTTACCGATGCCGACGGTTTCGTTGAGAGCGGCACCACTGGATTCGTGGCACATGTTGGAGCAATCGGGCAGATTGTTGGTGCCGTATTGCCGCACGAATAACTGGTAGAGAAAGGCGGCTTCATTACTGGCACGACCGGAGGTGTAAAAGATACTTTCGTTGGGGGAGGCTGCGGCGTTGAGCTCTTCGGCGATGAGATCGAAGGCGTCGTCCCATGAAATCGGGCGATAGTGGGAGGCTGCTGTATCGAGTAGTAGGGGCTCGGTTAGGCGCCCCGCGTCGTTGAGCCAAAAGTCACTTTTTTGAGCGAGCTCTGCGACTGAATACTGGGCAAAGAACGCGGCATCGACACGTTTTTTAGTTGTTTCAGTCGCGACGGCTTTGGCACCGTTCTCGCAGAATTCAAAACTTGAACGTTCGCCGTCCGGGTCTGGCCATGCGCAGCTGGGGCAATCGAAGCCATGTTTTTGGTTGAGCCGGTAGAGTGCTTTAGCGCCACGGTTGGCACCGGCCTGTTGGTTGACATGCTTGAGTGAGTTGGTGACTGCCTTGGTGCCGACTGCTTTGTCCTTGGGAGCGGAGCGCTTTAGGTCGAGTAATTGGCGTGGTGGTTCTGGATCGGGTTGCATGGTGCAGAAAATGTAATCGTATGAGCTTCGAGTGAGAAGGCGTTGGGGCTAGCTAGAAGCTTGCCACTCTATAAGCTTTTTATGCGTTCCGGGCAGCTGTAGATGTTGTAGCTGTCGTTTCTGACAAATCCGATGAGCGTTATATTGAAGTCGTTGGCGAGGGCGACTGCCATGCTGGAAGGTGCGCCGACTCCTGTGATAATGGGAATGCGGGCGATCAGGGCCTTTTGAATAATTTCGTAGCTCATGCGTCCGCTGACGCAGAGCACCTGTCCTTTTGCGGGGGTGCTTGCAGCGATGAGGTTGGCGCCGATGGCTTTATCCAGCGCGTTGTGACGGCCAATGTCTTCGCGCGAAACTTGTAATGAGCTATCAGTGGAAAAAATTGCAGACGCATGTAGGCCACCTGTTTGACGGAAGGTGGCCTGGCGGTCGTGCATCTGTGCGGGGAGTGAATGTATCCAATCTGCAGCTACGGCTGAATCATCATCAATGTTCAGAGCTTTAGGTATCTCAAGGTGTCCGATGCTGGTGGTACCGCAGACGCCGCAACTGGAATGGACGGCGAAGTTGCGCTCGCAGGTTTTGGCGGAGGCGTCGAGACCAGGGCGCAGTTGTACGCGTGCGCGGGTGGGCGCGGCGTGTGCGTTATTACCACTGAGTTGAATTGCGACGATGTCGGCAGCGGAGCCGATGATACCTTCGCAGTAAAGAAAGCCATGGATGAGATCTTCGTCGTGGCCGGGCGTGCGCATGGTCACTATGAGTTTCTTTTCGACCGTTCCGGAGTGGCGTTCGTAGGCGAGGACGATTTCTAATGGATCTTCGATGGCGAGGTAGTCTTCCTCGGGGGGCAGGGCATGCTGCCCCTGCACGCGTTGCTTGATGACCTTCACGCTGGTGCGTGTGGTGCGTGGTAGTCGGCGAGATGAAGGTAGCATTGGGCGATATAGGACTGAGTGCGCATGGGAGTGCTGCAAACTAAATGGAGGGTGGGCTCTGCCCCCGCGTGTTTATGAAGCTTGCTGGGAAAGCCAGTCGACGACGGCTTGAGTCATTTGAATTTTATGTTCGGCTTGGTTGAAACTGTGGTCGGCTCCGTCGATGCGTATGACTTTGACGCTGTCGCCTTTTAAGCTTTGGACGAGGTCGGTATCTTGGGGGCGTACGACATCGTCGCTGGTGCCGTGTAGGAGTAGCCAAGGGGCACGAATCATTTCGGCCAGTGGGGCGACGTTGTCGATGGTATGGCAGAGGTCGTGCATAAACTTTGCGGAGAGTGGGCAGCTTGATTCGTCCCACATCAGACCTTGGTCCGGTGTTTCTTGGCCGAACTCGGTTTGCGCAAAAGTTTTAGTATCGACCATGCCAGCGAGTGACACGAGTGCGTTGATGCGTGCATCACGCGAGGCTTGGATGACGCCGACAGCGCCGCCCATGCTATGACCGATGTAGGCGATTTTTGAATACGAGCTGGTGACTGCGTCGAGGATTGATGCGAGGTCGCCGACTTCTTTGGAGATGGTGGCGTCGCGGAAGTCACCTTGTGAGTCGCCATTGCCGGCGAAGGAGAAGCGTAGGGTGTCAAAACCTGCGGCATTGAGTGCCTTGGCGGTATCGACAATGACGGAGCGATCTTTATTGCCGGTGACGCCGTGCCCGAGAATGACCAGCCAGTCGTTTTTTGCGGTGTCGGCGTTGCCGGGGGCGAAGCTGTAGTCGAGCGTTTCGCCGAGGGAGTTTTGGATTGTTTGATTCATTGGCAGGCTAAATGCGGCCTTTTTGAGCAGGCTTAATTTTGGGCTTAGCTTCGGCGGGCGTCATAAATGGCGCCCCTACGTTTTTTAGATGCGGCCTTTGAAGGTGAGTTCGGCGATGCCGGACTTGTCGAGTTCGCCTTTGCCCATTTCGGTGAGCTTGGTGTATTGCTCGAAGGTGGCTTGCGCGAGGGGGGCGTTGATGCCGGCATTGGCGGCGAGGCCGAGTGCGATGCCGGAGTCTTTGGCGGCGTGTGCGGCGGAGAAGTAGCAGTCGTGATCGCGGAGAATCATGTCTTCAGCATCGGTCTCGAGCACGCGTGAGTTGGCGCCGGTCTGGCTAAAGATATCGCAGAGCATTTTGAGGTCGAGGCCGAGGGCGTCACCGATGCCGAGGCCTTCGGCGAGGGCGGCGGTGTTGATGTTCATGACCATGTTGACGAGTGCTTTGACCTCGGAGGCTTTACCGGCGGGGCCGACGTAGTGGAGCGCTTTGCTGAGGTCGTCGAGCAGTGTTTTGTTGGCTTTGAATTCGGCTTCATCACCACCGACCATGAGGAAGAGTTCGCCCTTGCGAGCCTGTGGGATGCTGGAGGCCATGCAGGCTTCGAGGCATTTGGCACCGACTTGTGCGGCGTTGGCTTCGAGCTTACCATGCAGGGCGGGGGTGAGGGTGGCGCAGTTGATGAAGGTGCGTCCTTCGGCGCCGGTGAGGAGGTTGTCTTCGCCGAAGAATATGGCGTCCATTGCGGCATCGTTGGTGACGACGGTCAGAATGATGTCCGCATGGGCGGTGACTTCGGCGAGCGTTTGATACGCGGTCGCGTCGATTTCTTGGGCGAGTTCGGTGGCGACATTTTCGTTGATGTCGTAGAGCGCGGTGACTTTGTAGCCTTTGTCATTGAGGCAGCGAGCCATGTTGCCGCCCATGCGGCCTAGGCCGACGAATCCGATTTTTTGATTTTTCATGACGCGCAAGGTAGCTAGGGTCTGCGTCAGATCAAATGCTTTGTGCGATTGGTGTATTATGTTTCAGGGCTGAGAGTGTCTGATGGCGTCGTGCGGTGCTAGAGTTGGCGTTTAGCGGCGACGGCGAGGCCCATCAGTGTGAGGTCGCCGACGAAGAGGCTTTTGTGGGCCCAGTCTTTGGTTAAGTTGGCGATGCTGCCACCTGTGGAGAGGACGACCGGTTTGGGCTCACCGCGTTTTTGCAGTTCATTGGTCACTTTAAGTAGCAATGCATCGATCATGCCGGAAAAGCCGACGGCGACGCCGAGTTTCATGGCGTGGACGGTGGACTTACCGATGGCGCCTTCGACGTTGAGCAGGTCTTCGGCACTGAGTTCGGGGAGCAGTGCGGTTTGTTCGTGTAGGTAGCGTGTCATTACAGCGAGGCCGGGGGCGATGATGCCTCCTTCGTAGCCTTGGCTGCTGACGATGTCGAAGGTGACGGCGGTGCCCATATCGATGACGATGGCGGGGATGCCGTAAAATTCCTGAGCGGCGATGGCGTTGGCGATGCGGTCTTGACCGATTTCGTGCGGTTTGGGGTAGACCAGTTCCAGGCCCGCGCAGCTGTCACAGGTGAGGTGGAAGATCGGTTGTTGGCACTCGGCCAGGCTGGCGCGGAGGTTGTCGTTGATGTCGGGCACTACGGAGCAGAAGGAAATGCTGTCTGCTTCTGCGAGCAGTGGGGCCAGTTTTTGCGCGAAGGCCGGAGAGGGCTCGTGGCGGAATTCTGCGGTGGGAAAGTGACCGGTGAGTTGAACAGATTGGCCTGCGACCAGCCCGTAGTGGGTGCTGGTGTTACCGACGTCGATGCTAAGGGTTTTCATGGTGGAGTGTTTTAAAGTCAGAAGGTAGGAGTGGCCATCACAACGCGGGCGTGACGAGTCGCGCCCCTACTTTTTTAAAGTGACGTCTCCGGCGCGAACTTTTTGCACGCTGCCGTCGGCGGCGATGAGGATGAGGGCGCCCGTTTCGTCGATGCCGCTGGCGGTGCCGGTGATCTCTTGGTTATTCATGATCGCGGTAACGGTTTTTCCTGAGAGTGAGCTGAGTGGTGCCCAGGCTTCGACTAAGCTCTCGGAGCCGTTGTCGAGGATGCAGGTGTCGTAGGCAGTCTGTATGGCGATGATCACCTTGGCTGCGACTTGATTCATCGAAAGCTCTTTGCCTCCGACGGCGTAGAGACTGGTGGCCGATTTACGCAGTTCGCTGGGGTATTTTGTCGGATTACTATTCACGTTGAGGCCGATGCCGAAGATAATGCTACGGAGGCTGTCGGCGTCCATTTTAGCTTCGGTGAGCATGCCCGCGAACTTGCGACCATCGCAGTGCAGATCGTTGGGCCATTTGATTTTTAGGGCCGCATTTGGTGTCAGACTTTGCAGGGCGCGGCAGATGTGGATGCCGGCCCAGAGGGTGAAGTGTTGTAGTGCCTGTGGTGGAATGTTGGGTTCAAACCCGACCGAGAGGTAGAGGTTGTCGGCGGTGGCGCTGTGCCACTCGCGCCCGAGGCGTCCACGGCCTTTGGTTTGGCAACTGGAAGCGATGGCGAAGGGGCTTTTGCGACGATGCGAGAGTTGGCGTTCTGCTTCGCTGTTGGTGCTGTCGATGACGGGGAAATAGAGCACTTCGAGCTTAGACCCGTTGAGTTGGGTGTAGTAGCGCAGCAGATCCGGGTGCAGGACTTCGGGCTCTTTGACCAGGCGGTAGCCCTTGTTGCGGATGGCTTCAAACTCGAAGCCCTGCTCGCGCAGTTTATCTAATTTACCATGAATGGCGGGGCGTGACATGCCGAGTTGCTCTGCGAGCAGGCTGCCGGAGACGAAGGTATCCGGGGTGGCAAGCAGGGCTTTGAGAATAATCAGGGCGTCCTGACTCGGCTGTATTTGGCGGTATTCGTTTTCCGACATGTTAATCTGTGAGCCAGTCCAGCCCGACGTCTTTCCAAGTGCTTTGATGAATGGGTGCGCCCGTCGAGATGAAATCGAGGCCGAGGTCATTGAGCGCGGGGAGTGAGTTTAGGGTAATGCCGCCGCTGGCTTCGGTGCAGGCGCGGCCATCGATGATCTCGACGGCTTGCTTCAGTTCCTCGGGGGAGAAATTATCCAGTAGAATGATATCGGCGCCCGCTTCGACGACTGGGGGGATTTGCTCCAGTGAGTCCACTTCCACTTCGATGGCGAGGTATTCGCAGGTGTTGACTGCGAGCGCTACGGTTTCGGTCAGGCGGTTGCCACCGGTAGCGCCGGCGACGGCGAGGTGGTTATCTTTGAGCATGACGCGATCGAAGAGGCCGATGCGGTGGTTATAGCCGCCGCCGCAAGCGAAGGCGTATTTTTGCAGCACTCGATAGCCGGGCAAGGTCTTGCGCGTGTCGAGCAGCGCAGTCTCACTGGGGCCGAGTGCATCGACATAGAGGCGGGCCTCGGTGGCGATGCCGCTGAGGTGCTGTAGGAAATTGAGAATGACGCGTTCTGCCTGGAGCAATGCGCTGGAACTGCCGCTCAGGATGCCGATAATTTGGCCTTGGTCCAGAAAGTCGCCATCCTGCGATTGTGCTTCGAAGCTGCAGTCCTGACCATAGCTATCGAGCACTGCTTGAATCAGGCCGAGACCGCAGACTACCAGCGGTTCACGTGCCGTCAGTTGCGCGCGTCCACTGGCACCTTCCGGCATGAGTGCGGTGGTGACATCGCCGAGGCGTTCCGGGCGGTGTGCCAGCCCGGCGCCGGCGAGGTCTTCGATCTTGGCGAGGCCGACCAGTTGTCGCAGGTAGTCGGGGTCCAGATCCTGCCATGTGAGGCGGGTCTTAAAGGTTTCTTTTGAGTAGCGGGCGTTATGGCTCATGCAGTGTGTGCTAGATTAGTTGTAAGATTCGAAGGTGCTGACTTTTCCAGTTTGGCGGTCGAAGACGACGCGCTTGAGAAGCTTGGTATTGTTTGGGTTTACATTCACGCCAGTGCCGATGCCCACGCCGCTGCCGCGGGAGCCGACGCCACCGCCGAGGCTAATGCCCATGCTCGGTTTGATTTGACGGTATTCCCACACGATCTGTTTGCCGGTTGCTGAGCTGACGGTTTTTTCATGTGTTGGATCGCCCCAGGACATGCGCACCATGTCTTGGTCGAAGCCGACGGCGATTTGTTGCGTGCGAATCATTTGCCGTTCACCGGGCGTGTAGGTGTCGAAAGTTGCCTGGTTTTGCGAGATACGTTGGCTTTGGGGGGTGCTGCAGCCCGTAAACAAGACTGCAAAAAGTGCGAGGGTCCAAAATGTTAGAGTTTTCATATTATAATTCCTTCATTCAAAAACAGAGGTGATGTGCGGACTCTAGCGAATCGTCGGGTTCGCTCCAGTCAAATATGGCTTGGATCGGGGGAGGGTTTCTTATGCCTGTGGCTTACAGACAAAAGCCAGCCAGTCGGCGAATTCGCTTTCGGTTAACCTTAAATCGGCAAGTGCTAAGGTCTGGAGGGCAGCATCTTCTTCGCTGGGCAAAAACTCGTAGCCGTTCATTTCTAAAAAGACGGCAGCTGTCATCAGCCCAGAGCGTTTGTTACCGTCCAGAAATGGGTGCCCTTTTACGATTCCGGCAGCATAGGCAGCAGCGAGTTCGAAGTGCGTGGGTTGATCGTAGTGGAATAAATTCCTAGGTTTATCCAGGGCATTATCCAGTCGACCTTCATCTCGCATTCCGTCGGTCCCACCGAAGCGGGCGACCAGAGCGGAGTGGAATGCCAGACAGGTCGTTTTTTCGATCCAAAATGGTTCCTTCATTTAGCGAGTTCGCGAAAGGTGTTGCGATAGCGCTGCATGAGGCTTTCGGCGATCTGCATCTGTTCCTCAAAGCCGGGCCGTTCGGGATTGATGTTGAGGGAACAATTGGGGGCTTCGGTTAAATACACCGTCGCACCTTCTTCCACTTTGAGTGTCTGTAGCGCTTCCTTGGGCAGAACGATGCCGAGAGAATTACCGATTTTGCGAACTTTTGTTTCGATAGCCATGTGTAATAACAAATGTTATTACGGACAGAAGTCAAGGTTAGGGGCGTGGGCGCGGGCGTGGCTTGGGCTGACGCGGCGTGACGTGGCTTGGGATGACGCGGGCGTGACGTGGCTTGGGATGACGCGGGCGTGACGTGGCTTGGGCTGACGCGGCGTGACGTGGCTTGGGATGACGCGGGCGTGACAAGTCGCGCCCCTACGTTTTTTTGTGATTTATTCTTGTTCAAACACCACGCGGAAGGCGCCGCGGAGCTCGCCTACGGCGAAGCCGGTGGCGGTGTCGGCGGGGTAGAGTTGGGCGATTTTCTGGGCAACTTCAGGTGCTATGCTGGCGGGATCGCCGTGGCAGGCGAGGCAGCCTGTTTGCAGGAGGATGGGGTGGTGCACGATGGTCAGGCCGTCTTCGTGATTGACGGCGGGTTCGGGCGCGGTTCCGTCGGCCGTCATCGCGGTTTGCCAGTCTTGTAGAATACTCTCGGAGAGGCCGTCAGCCCGAGTAGGGCGACGACTGCGAGGGAACGGGCTAGGCGTTGTTTGGCTGAGCGCTGCATTAGATGAACAGGTTGGCATTGGTTTCGGAGGCGGCGCCCAGGTATTCGGCGACGCCGCCGAGCTCGACTCCGTCGATCAGCTCCTCTTCGCGGATGCCCATGGCTTCCATTGACATGGTGCAGGCCACCAGGCGAATGCCGGCTTTGCGGGCGTCTTCCATGAGTCCCGGGAGGTTAGGCAAGTTTTTGCCGGCCATGCGGTCTTTCATCATCCAAGTGCCGAGGCCGCCCATGTGCATTTTAGACAGCGGGAGTTTGTTGGCACCGCGCGGCAGCATCCAGCCGAACATTTTATCCATGAAACTCTTGTTGGCAATTTGAGGCGCGGGGTCTTTACGCAAGACATTGAGTCCCCAGAAAGTGAAGAAGAGGGTGGCCTTGCCGCCCATGGCTACGGCTCCGTTGGCGATGACGTAGGCGGCCATGGCTTTGTCCAATTCGCAGGAAAAGACCACGATCGTCGCGCCATTAGCCGCTTTGGCCGGTGCGGCGCTGGCGACCGGGCATGCCGCTCCGCGTGCAAGGCGGCCAGTGACAATGCCTTTGTCTTTGGCAACGCTCAGGCACTCGTAGCCATTGGCTTTGCAGAAGGCGGGTAGATCGTTTTTGAAGCCCGCATCGGAGGCGCGCACTTCCAGCACTTGACCGACCTCTAGCAGTGCAGCCGCTTCTTTGACGCGCAGGATCGGACCGGGGCAAGCCATGCCGGTGCAGTCCAGTTGGATGACTTCCTGCGCGGCTGCTTCGGAGGCGGGCCTTGCGGCTTGCTCGTTGCTCGCGGAGTTCGTGTCCGGGGAATTGTCTGAGTCGGCTTGGGGGGCTTGTGGCTGCTGCTCGACTTTCCAGCCGCCGACATGTGCCTGCACGTCGAAGCCGTGTTGCGCGAGTATGCGTGCTGCGAAGTAACTCATCTTGCCGAGTGCACAGATGGTGGTGACTGGTTTTTCTGTATTCAGTTCACTGATACGACTGCGTAATTCCGGGAAAGGGATGTTGCGGGCGCCGGGGATCGGTTTGAGCTGCGCCATTGCAGCCGGGCGCGTATCGATGAGCTGGGTACCTTCGGCTTCGCACAGGCTGAAGATCGGCTTTACGCGACCGCTGCGGATATTGTTGGCGGAAAATCCAGCTGTGTTGAGCGGGTCTTTGGCTGCGCCGAAAGGAGGCGCGTAGGCCAGTTCGAGGTGTTCCAATTCGTCGACGGTGAGTTGTCCCTTAATGGCGGTGGCCAATACATCCAGACGCTTGTCCACCCCTTCGAAGCCATTGGCCTGACCGCCGAGAATGCGGCCGGTCGACTTTTCCCAGAGTAATTTCACAGTGAGGTGGGTCGCGCCCGGGAAGTAGCTGGCATGGTTGAAGTCGGTGACGATGGTCTTTTGGTAGTCGACCTCCATCTGCTGGAGGCGCTTTTCGCTGTGCCCAGTTACGCCGGCCGCGACATCGAACACCCGCACGATCGAGGTGCCGATCGAACCAGGGTAGGGTTTGGCCTGGTCGCCGAGGATGATGTGGTCGGCTGCGGTGCGACCTTGTCGATTGGCCAGTCCACCCAGAGCGATGGCGGTTGGGGCGCCGAGAATCGGGTCGGTGGTTTCACTGGCATCGCCGACTGCGTAGATGTCGGGGTCGGAAGTCTGCATGTATGGGTTGGCCTTGATGTGGCCGCGCGCGCCCAGTTCCAGTCCGGCTTCTTTCGCCAGTTGATTTTCGGGGCGGACACCGATGGATAGGATGACGAGGTCGGCTGCGATGCTTTGCCCTGAGTTTAGTTGAGCGATCAGCCCGCCGCCTTCGGCAGCTTTGAAGCCGGAGATGCCGTCGCCCAGGCGAAGTTTGACTCCGTGATCCATTAGTTCCTGCTCAACAGGGCGAACCATTTCGGGATCCATTTGTGGGAGCACCTGTTCGACCAGTTCGACCAGGGTGACGTCCTTTTGCAGGTGAACTAATTGTTCCGCCATTTCCAGCCCGATAAAGCCTGCGCCGATGACCAGTGCACTTTGAGCGGATGCGGCCGCCGCTTTGATGCGATCCATGTCTTGCAAATTGCGCAGGGTGTAGATTCCCGGTAGGTCGATGCCTTCCAGTGGTGGTCTTAGCGGAGCTGCGCCGGGGGAGAGGATCAATTTGTCATAGGCGAGCGTTTCTTCGGCCTGCGTATCCAGATTTCGGACACGCACTGTTTTGGCTGTGCGGTCGATGGAGAGCGCTTCGGTGCGGGCTTGCACATCGATCGCGAGTTGCGCTTTCAAGGTCTCCGGTGTTTGTAGCGAGAGCTTTTCGCGTTCTTCGATTTCGCCGCCGATGTGATAGGGCAGTCCACAGTTGGCAAAAGAGACGTCCGGGCCGCGCTCAATCATCGTGATAGAAGCCTGCTCGTCCAGACGGCGGAGGCGTGCCGCTGCGGAGGCGCCGCCTGCGACACCGCCAATGATGAGCACGCGGGGAGAGTTGGTGTTGGTTTGTGGAGTCGATTGCGTATTCATGATATAGACTGTCTTTGTTTGTTTTTTAGGGAAAGGTATCAGCTGCGGCGGTTCGCGCAGTCCGCGGCAGGCTCAAGTTCTGCACTGTGGTCCGCTTGATCGGTGCCGAGTGTGCATTGAAAACTGTGACAGAAGCTGCGAATCGCCTCGCAATTGAGGGAGTAGCAGACCTTGGGGCCGCATTCGCGGAGGTGGAGCAGTCCCGCCTTGTCCAGCGCTTTCAAATGTTGTGAGACCGTGGCTTGTGCCAGTGGGAGCTCCTTCACGATGTCGCCGCAGCATACCTCTTTGCGCTCCTGTAGCAGCCCGATAATGGCAATGCGCGCCGGGTGTGCCAGCGCACCCGCAAAGGCCGCCAGCGAGACTTGTTCTTCAGGGAAAAGAGCGTGTTTGGTACTTGCCATATAATTTATCGTATATCGTAGATATACGATAAGTCAAGGCGGATGTGATGATTTTTGAGATGTGTCAGTCTTAATCGTAGCTGAGGTCGCTGGCTTTGCCTTTGAAGATCCAATAGGCGAGGGCGGTGTAGCCGATGAGGAAGGGTAAAACCACGGCGGTGCCGATTAGGATGATTTTGAGCGATTCCGGCGCGGCGGCGGCATCGGTGATGAGAAGCTGACCGGGGATGATGTAAGGGTAAAAGCTGTAGACCAATCCGAGGAAGCCGAGCACGAAGATGGCGATGGAAATGGCGAGCGGCATCCAGGCTAGCCGGTCGTTTTCCATGGGCAGAATCCCTAGGATGAAATGCATGAGTAGTGTCAGCATGATCGAGATCAGCGGCATCGCGAGTAACAGGGTGACTTCCGGAAAGGCAAACATGCGGTCGTAGATGCGGGTATCCACGAAGGGGGCGGTGAGGCTACTGAGGATGGCGCCCAGTACCATGGTCCAAATCGCACGTCGCGCCCAGCCTACGGCGCGCTCTTGCAGTTCGCCTTCGGCTTTTAGAATCAGCCAGCAAGCCCCCATCAGCACATAACCGGCCACCACCAGCAGCCCGAAGAAACAGGCAAACAGTTGAGCGGTGAGCCCTTCTTGGAAGCCGATGATGAAGCGTCCGACCATGTAGCCCTGGCTGAGAGCGACCAGGAGTGAGCCGATAAAGAAGTTACGATTCCAGGCGGCTTGCTTCTTCTTGGCCACTTTGCGCCGGAAATCGAAGGAGACCCCGCGGAAGATTAAGGCCAGCAGCATCACTGCGACTGGCAGATACAGGGTGGTCAGCACGACGCCGTGCGCGGCCGGAAACGCGACCAGCAGCAGGCCCACGCCGAGCACCAGCCAGGTCTCGTTGGCATCCCAGAAGGGGCCGATGGAGGCGATCATGCGGTCGCGATGCGCTTCATCGACGATGGAAGAGAGGATGCCCACGCCCAAATCGTAGCCATCCAGGATCGCGTAGAGCAGCATCGAGAGGCCGATTAAAAATGCGAAGATGAAAGCGAGCGGCTCGCCCTGAGTGAGTTGTTCCATGTTCATGCCGGAATTTGTTGAGGTTCTTCTTTCATGGCCTTGCGTGCGAGGTAGAAGAGCGAGCCCACGTAGGCGAGCCCCAGCACTAGATAGGTGACCAAGTAGGCCGTCAGCGTCAGGCCCACGTGCGCGGGCGGCAGGTCGGCCACCGCATCTTCAGTCTTCAGGATGCCGTAGACCAACCAAGGCTGGCGTCCGATCTCTGTCACATACCAGCCGGACAAAGTGCCGACCCAGCCGGCGAAGGTCATGCCTAGTAAAACCCGTAAGAGCCACTTGGGCAGCTCCTGTTTGCGAATCAGGAAATAGCTGCCGAGACTCGCGACCGCAATCATCAGCAGGCCGACTCCGACCATGATACGAAAGCTCCAAAAGACTGGACTGACCGGTGGGTGCAGCCCCTCAAATTCATTCAGCCCCAGAATCTTTCCATTGGGATCATGGGTAATGATCAAGCTGCCGAGTTTGGGGATGGCCAGTTCCATGTGATTTTCGCGCGCATCTTCATCGGGCAGGGCGAACAGCGCCAGCGGGGCGCCTTCGGTGGTTTCCCACAGCGCTTCCATGGCGGCCAGTTTGGCAGGTTGATAGTCGCGGGTGTTGAGCCCGTGTTGATCACCGACGATTCCTTGCAGCGGCCCCAGCACCACAGCCAGAAAGAGTGCGCAACGCAGCCCCGTGCGAACGGCGGGCCGATCGTCGCCTTTGAGTCGCCGGTAGGCTAGCAGACCTGCGGCGAGGAAGGCAACTGTCAGCCCCGAGCCCAGTAGTGTATGGACCAGACGGTAGGGCATGGACGGGTTCATCACGATATGCCACCAGCTTTCGGCGTGGGCGACGCCGTCGATCATGACATGGCCGGCCGGCGTTTGCATCCAGCTATCCAGCGCCAGAATCCAAAAGGCCGAGAGCGTCGTGCCGCCCGCGACCAGAAAAGTCGCCAAGGTATGAAACCAGCCCGGCACGCGGCGAAAGCCGTAGAGCATGATGCCCAGAAAAGTCGCTTCCAGGAAGAAAGCCGTGAGCACTTCGTAAGCCAGCAGAGGGCCCGCGATATTGCCGACCGTATTCATATAGCCCGGCCAGTTGGTGCCAAATTGGAAGGACATGGTCACCCCCGTGACCACCCCGATGCTAAAGCTCAGGGCAAAGACCTTAGTGAAATAGAAATACAACTCCATCCACTTCGGATCACGCGTGCGGGCGAAGCGCAGCTTGAAGAATAAGAGCAACCAACCCAGCGTAATCGTAATGGTGGGAAAGAGAATATGAAAACTGATATTCGCAGCAAACTGCAGGCGTGATAGAAGAAAGGCATCCATGATAAAGGCGCGGTTAAGCTGCCTGAATCTTATGCTTGTTTGAAGCGTAGATCGACCTAGTTGGCCAATGATTACGCCTGCTTATTGGCTGGGGTGGCTGTTGCTAATTGGAATTGGGATTGGAGGGGGCGTGGGTTTTAGGGGTACGAGTGAGCGCTTGTGGGCTTGTGGGCTTGTGGGCTTGGGCTCGGCGGGCTTCATAAATGACAATGCCATTGCATATTAGGATTATTGTTTATGCATTATTATTATTTGATGCGATGACGATCGTATTCATGGAGGGCATTCTTTATGTACAATCATTACCAAGCTGACGTAGCTCGATGCTGATTCGAACAGAATGATTTAGGATAGAATAATGTTAACTTAAGCAATGCTGTGAACGAGCGCCGAGCCTAAGAGGGTGTGATTCAAACTACGTGGATTTTAAATTAAGTTCGAATCGAGTGCCCGTCGAACGGACAGCTTAGTCAGTTTTGAGTAAAGAAAAGAATTCAGGCAGAATCATTAGAGGCAGAATCATGCCACTCTACGGTGTTGCGCTGTGTAGGCATGATTCTGCCTAAAAATGATTCTGCCTAAAAATAGCGGCTAAGCCACATGTGACCACGCAGTTTTAATCACACCGAGCCTAAGAATCATTCTGTCCTAAATTATTCTGTCCTAAAAAAGCCGATCCAAGGCATTGATTGTATCTGATTGTAGGGGGGCACCCGGGAAGCGTAAACTTTCTTGGTGTCTATAAGCAGAGGTATTTTTTATATGCAATGGCATTGTCATAAATGAAGCCCCTACGTTTTTACTTCGGCAACTCGAATTCGGGGGCTTCGTTGAGCTCGCTGTGCGTTTCGAGGTTTTTGAGCTTCACTTTGAGCTCGAAGAGGTCGGTGCGGCGGTCTAGGCGCGGGGTGACGGAGCCGCTGGCGCGGGAGCGGTAGAGGTCTTCGGTGTCGATGTCGGTGACGAGTAAGGTCTCGACGTTGGAATCGGCGATGGCTTGGATGCCGTCGCGGGCGAACTCGAAGTCCGACGGGGTGAAGACGGCTGCCTGGCCGTAATGGATGTCCATGGCTGGCACGCTGGGCAGATTACCGATGATGCCGGCGGTCGCTACGAAGATCTGGTTTTCGATGGCGCGGGCCTGGGCACAGTAGCGCACGCGCAGTTGGCCGTGGCGGTCGTCGGTGCAGTAGGGCACGAAGAGGATTTCTACGCCTTGGTCGGCTAGGTAGCGACTGGCTTCGGGAAACTCGACATCGTAGCAAATTTGCACGGCGATCTTAGCCTTGGGTGTGGGGAGCACGATGAGTTCGTGTCCGCCGGAAATGCCCCAGTAGCGTTTTTCGGCGGGCGTGATGTGCAGTTTCGGCTGGGCGATATAGCGCCCATCTGGATCGAAGATCAGGCACTCGTTTTGTAATTTATCTTGGTGGCGGATCGGGTGGCTGCCGCCGATGATGTAGACTCCGTACTTGCGGGCCATGCGTGACATTAAGTCGACAAAGGGCTCGGTGAACTCGTCGGCGAGTTTTTGAATGCCGTCGATTGCTGGCAGTGGCTCGATCACGGAGAGTAGTTGCACCGAGAAAAATTCAGGAAAGAGCACAAAGTCGGCGCGATAGTCGGCCGCGGTTTCGACGAAATACTCTACTTGATTGGCAAAGTCCTCGAAGGTGTCGATTTTTCGGACTTTGTATTGCACGCAGGCGATCCGCACCTTGGAGGAGGGCTCTGCGGGTGAGTAGTTCGGGTTCAGCCACTCGATCAGGCTCGCATAGTTGCGGCTCATTGGATCGGTGATGTAGTTGCGTAAGATGCCCCGCACGGTGAAGCCTTCACGCAGTTGAAAACTCAGGACACGGTCGCGGATCTCACCGTCGATGACTTTTTGCACATAGGCCTCCGGGGAGAGCTCACCGGGCGCTTCGTCGTAGCTGGACAGGCGACCACCGGCGAGAATGCGTTGTAGGTTGAGGCTTTTGCACAGGCGGCGGCGTGCTTCGTAGAGAGCCGCACCGATGCCGCGCCCCTGGTAGTCGGGGTCGACGTAGACATCGGCTCCGTAGAGCGTGTCGCCACTGCTGTCGTGGTTGTGGAAATAGCCACCGTCGGTGATGCCGGCGTAGGTGTGGGCGCGATAGGGATCGCGGCCGATGTTGACGATCAGCGACGCGGTGGCTCCGACGATGACGCCGTCGATCAGGGCTGCCAATTGTCCCTGAGGAAAGAGGCGCAGGTGGTTTTGTAGCTGGCGCTCGCTCCAAACGACGTTTTCTTCCGCCATGAGCGGAAACGCCTTTTTGTTCATCTCGATTAAGTGAGGGATGTCCTCGTTTTCGATTTGACGAATGTAGATCGATCCCTTGGAGGTTTCGAAGGTAAATGCTTGCATAGGGTGTTAAAGATCAGGCCATTTACACAACAGGTCAAATGGTGTGCTGGAATTGATCGAGTCGTTGCCAAATTGCAATGCAAATTGTAGGGGCGCGACTTGTCACGCCCGCCGATCCATCGCAGCTATCACAACGCGGGCGTCACAAGTGGCGCCCCTACGTTCACTGCTTCGCTTCCCAGTCTTTGCGCTTTTGGTCGGAGAAGCCTGGGATGCGGCCTTCGTCGAAATCGATCATGTCCATCACGCTGTCGACTTTGCCGATCATTTCCGGAGTGCCCATATTGGTGAGGGACTCTGCGAGAAACTCGCGGCCGGCTTCAGTTTGGCCCTTGTGCACGACTTCGCGGTTCCATTTCACGACTTGCAAGTCTTCGGGGAAGAGCTGATCGAGTAATTCATCCAGCAGGTCTTCGTCGTCGCCGGCTTGCAGCACGGCCTCGAGCACATCTTTCGGGTCGATGCCGAGGTGCATGCAGAGAAAGCGATCAAAGCCGCGGCAGAAATTTTTCTGATAGGATTTGGGCAGTTCGCCTGCCAAGTGCTTGCGGCATTTTGCAATGAAGCGCGGCAAGTGCAGCAGGCCACAGGGGTGGGGCTCGTAAGGAGAGGGCAGGTCGAAGCAAATTTCGCCCGTAGGGCCGAGGTCGGTGTCTGTCATTTTAAGTCGAGATGAGCAGTGAGTTAGCTGTCGTTGGAGGTCTCTACTATGGAATAGCGAGACTTAAAGGATAGGGTGCGGTCGTCGGTGGTGATATCCAGCAGCACGCGTTGATTTTTGTTGGGGATGATTTCGCAGATAATCAAGTTGGGGGTGGTGCCTTCTTTGTAGCTGATTGCTTGCCCGCGTAGAGTGCCGCCATGGGCACCAAGCTCGTCCATGCTGAATTCGAGTGGCAGCACGATTTTACCTTTGTCGTTTTTCGACTGCATGAGCGGCACCTGAATGGTGTATTCGCCGACCAGATTACCGTCTTCCGGCTTTAGGTCGCTTACGGATAGCTTGACCGATGCGATACTGACGCGGGTTTTGGTATCTTCGATGCGAAAGACCGAGCCATTCCAAGATTCCTGTTCAGTGATTTGGGTAGGTGAGATTGCTTCCTCTGCGGCGAGGGGAATTAGAGTAATGGAGGCCATGATCGTGCTGATCAGGCAGGAATAGCGACGTAACATAGCTGCCTACATCGTGGCAGTTTGGCGAATTGTCAAATCTATCGCGCTATGATGCTAGAAAGGGAGGGCGGAGGACGGAGGACAGAGGTCGGAGGCCAGAGGTGAATATCGATCAGTTATGGCACTTCTTAGCTCGCGCAAATGACGCATGCCGTGATTTTTATAACTAACTGATAAACAGTGGCTAGCTTCTGACCTCTGACCTTATAATGCCTTGGGTGCTGACCTTTGGATTAAGGTTAAAACGCCTTCGACCAGCCCAGTGTGAGGGTCGAGTCGGTCTCGAGTTGGTAGCCGTTCAGGTCTTGCCAGAGCGGTAGGCGTAGATCGAGTGAGAGGCGATGCCCGGCAAAGCGACCGCTGGGCTTGAGTAGGTTGATGCCCAGTAGGACGTCGATACGCTCGCCACCGCTATTTTCATTGAAGGCGGTGGGGACGGAACGTCCATTGGGCCCCATTAGGTTTACATCCTTTTGGTCGCCTTTAAGTTTACCTGTATATCCGTAGCTGAGGCCGCCATTCAAGCCGAGCCAGTCAGTGAGATTGTAGCCTGCCCAGCTCAATAGCTCGAATTTGTGCCCGAGTCGGTAGTCGTTGGAATTTTCATCCTGAAGACGAATCGTGCCATTTGCCTGAGCGCCCCATGACCAGTTTGTAAATTGTTGCACGTAGGTCAGTGAGGGGAGTAGGTCGAAAGTGCCCGAGCCTAGTTGCATGGAGGCTGGCATTTGCTGGCTGACTGCACCTCCCATGGCGGGCAGTGTATCTTTTTCATCGATGGATCCTGTCGGTAGGCTGAGCCCCAGGCCGAAGTGGGCTTTTTGGTTGTCCTGCAAATAGAATCTGTAGAGTGCGCTCAGCTTCAGATCGCCTAGGCCGCTGGATTGAGTGGTGAACTCGGTCTCGCCGCCGTTGATCATGTTGGCAGCCATCTGTGAAACAATGCTGTGCTCCATCTCCGTTTCGATGTAGTTGGCCATCAGCATGAGAGTCAGCTTTTCAGTCGGTGCATACATGGCGCCGAGCATGTGCATGTCCATCGTCATCCACTCAGGGGTGACCGTGTAGCCGCCGTCAGCAGCGAAGACCTCGCCGGATGTGACGCGATCTGTGCCGCTGCGCATGCCGTCCATCTGCATGTTCATGTAGCGATAAGAGAGCATCCAGCTGTCTTTGCTGTGAGTGTGGTCGCCCATCACGGAGATCGGCGCATGGTCATCGGGGCGGGCGATGTGTTGATGTTCCTCAGTGCTGCAGCAGCTAAAGACGGGCGCGGCTGGTGCGGCGTGCGCGGTTGTGGCCGCAGTGAGTGTGAGAGCGAGTGTGATGAATTGGGTAGAAGTTTTCATTTTGTATGTGTTTTGTAATGTTTGAGCAGCGCCTGTTTTGAATCGATTACAGGGCCTGCTTGATGATTGCCGCGGTCAGAAAGGGCGGCATTCCGTCCATTGGCAGGCAACGACAGAGCGTTGTCTCCCCATGGATGGACAATTAACTTGAGAATGCTAGTGTGTGTCTTTAAGCCACGCGCGGCGGGGGCGTGGGCACCCTTTGCTGGGCATTCTCAGGTTTACATACAATCGCTGCCTTGGGCGCATAGGCCTGTGTGGGCACGATCACTTCAATGGCTCGACTGAGGCCGAGCATCAGTTTGATGTCTTTACTATCGCTGCGTTGAGCCGTGTCGCTATTGGATTCCGTCTCTTCGACCGCGTCGATCACACGGCAAAGGTCGCAGGGGCGCTCATCGCCGAAAGTTTCTACGATGGCTTGCTCCAAGGAGCTTTGCTGTGAGTAGCTCGCTAGCATCCAGCCCCAGGCACCCAGCTGCAGCAAAGCCAGCGGTCCGGTAAGTAACCAGCCGCTGAGTAGGAGCAAGAGGATTTTGAAGCAGTGCCTGAGCATTTTGGTAGATCGGGCACAGAAAGAATGTTAACGCTGCGTCGAGAGCAAGTGGATTTTTGGCCTTTAATACCCCAGTGCGAGGCCTTCGCGGCGTGGGTCAGCTGCGCCCTCCAGCCAGCCGTTTGGATTCACGCGGATGGCTTGCACGGAGCCTGCAGCTTGGGCGTCCACCATTTTGAAACCACGTTCTTTGAGTTCTTGGCGTAGTGTTGTATCGCGATAGAGCGGCGATTCCATTTCAGGGCGACCATTGCGGCCGATCACGCGAGGTGCATTGATGGCGGCTTGTAGGTCGAAATCGAATACCAGCGTGTTGAGCAGTGCGTTGAAGACCACTCCGATGATACGGCTGCCTCCGGGGGAGCCGATTACCAGATAAGGTTGTCCGTCTTTGAGTATAATAGTGGGGCTCATACTGGAGCGTGGACGCTTGCCGCCGAGTGTGTCGGCCGCCGCGCCTAAGGCAGTGCGGCGGGGCAGTAAGCCAGGTGTGGGGCGATTGGCGGCGAGTTCGCCTGCCTTGTCGTGTTGTGTTGAATTGAAATCGGTTAACTCATTATTCAGTAAAAATCCGCGTCCTGGCACGGCGACGCCGGAGCCGAAGTGTTGCTCGAGGGTGGAAGTGATGGAGATTACATTACGATCACGATCGACGACTGAGAAGTGGGTGGTGGATTGGCTTTCGTGTTGCAGCTGCTGTGCTTGGGGGGGCGCAACGGCACCAGCAGGCTTGCCATATTTGATCGGGGTGGGGATGGCCTGGGTGGATTGAATCAGTGCGACGCGCTCGCTCGCGTACGCAGGATCGAGCAGTCCATCCACTGGCACATCTACGAAATCCGCATCCGCCATGTAATGATTACGATCGGCGAAGGCCAGGTTTTGAATATTGAGCAAGAGGCTGAAGGTATCGGCATCGCCCCATCGTAAGTTTTCGAGGCCATGGGCTTGCACCAGGTTTAGCATCAGGCCGAGAGTGGCACCACCACTGGATGGCATGGGCATGCCATAGACCGAGTATTGATCGAAGCTCACTGCGACAGGGCTGCGGTCGAGCGGCTGGTAACGTGCCAGGTCTTCCATCGTGAGTACGCCCGCTTGGACTGGGTCTGTTTGCACGGCGCGCACGATGTCTTGGGCGATCGCTCCGTGGTAGAAGACATTGGCGCCTTCTTGCGCGATGAGTGTCAAGGTATCTGCCAGCTCCGGGTTTGTATGGAGGTCGCCGGCTTGCAGGGGGCTGCCATCCGGGCGGCTGAATAAACGTCGGCTCTCTGGAAAGAGCGAAATACGGTCCCAATGGTGTTTTAAGTTGGCGGCAAAAGTCTCGGGCACGCGAAAGCCATCACGCGCGATACGAATGGCAGGCTCGCAGATTTCGGCCAAGCTCATGCTGCCGTGTTCGTTTTGTAATTTAATAAAAGCCGCCAGCGTGCCGGGCACCCCGACTGCATTGCCTCCGGTGATACGGTCGCGGAAGGGCATTACTTTACCCGCATCGGTTTTAAAGCGGCCCGCATGAAATGCCTTGGGCGATTCTTCGCGTCCATCCAATGCAAAGATTTTGCCCGAGTCGGCATCGTAGCCCATGGCGAAGAGTCCGCCACCGAGCCCACTGGCGTATGGCTCGGTGACACAGAGCACCATCTGCACCGCTGCAGCCGCATCGAAGGCATTGCCGCCCGCACGAAGTATTTCCAGTCCCGCAAAAGTCGCGTGATTGGAGGATGAGGTCACCATTCCATTACGTGCGAAATAGGAAGCATCCGCTCCCGGACCGAATCGAACATCGACCTCCCTACGGACTTCCGGATCGGATTCATTGACGATCACTGTATCCGCGTATATATGCGAAGCTAGGCCAATTGCGCTGATAGAGAGTAGAGTGCGTGGGCTGAACAGGTTCATATAAAAGTGTATCAAAAAAATGGTGACAGTTTTGGTGGTCGGACTGATTGCTATACAAAGAAGGTCAAGCAAGTCCAAGCGATGACAGCAATCACGGCGGCGATCGAAGAGGGGATGATTTGAGTTTTAACGTGATCCATTAGATCGCAACCAGTCGCCAGCGAGCTAAGAACCGTGGTATCGGAAATGGGCGAGCACTGGTCGCCGAATACGCTACCGTTGATCACTGCGGCAAAGCAAATTTGCAAGAAAAGCACAGGATGCTCCAGACCACCGCTTTCGGCGAGGCTCCATGCCAGTGGCATGGCCAGTGGGAAAGTGACTGCGAAGGTGCCCCAGCTTGTGCCAGTCGAAAAGGCGATGCCGATGGTGAGTACAAATAGTAAGAGCGGTAGCATTTGGTAAGGAAGGGCGGCCCCCAGAGAATCTACCAGAAAAAGACCGCCGCCGGTTTCGCGACTGAGTCCACCGATCACGACCGCCAAGAGTAGAATGACTGCGCCGTAGACGACGCCTTGCAGTCCAGCAGTGACGCCTTCGATTAAGTGCTTAAGTGTCATACCACGCAGGCGGCTAGTGAGCGCGCCGACCAAGACCGCAACGGCAAAAGCCCATAGCACATTTGGAGAATCAAGCACCACGTAGGTGCCGACTGCGATTCCTATAATCAGCACCAGCGGCAAAACAAATTCAAAGGCGGCCGGACGGTAGCCCTCGGGCACATCAGATGCTTGTAACGATTCCGATGCTTGCAGCGGAGTGGCACCAGGGCGATCCAGTTCACCCGTTTCGCGCGAACGACGAATCGCTTTTTTGAAGGACTGGCCAATCCAAGGGAGACGGTCGATACTGAGCAGGAATGTAAATAGCACTGCCAGGATCGCATAGAAAAATAGAGGAATCGAAGAGAAAAAGAAACCGACACGCAGTTCTTCGGTCGCCAAGACTGAGATGCCGCCCACAAAAATGAGCCCTTGCACATAGAAGGGCCAGGCATTGAAAGGGAGTAGCACCGCAATCGGGGAGGCCGTCGAATCCACAATATAGGATAACTCTTCGTGGCTTATCTTTTCCTTGTCAGCTACAGGTTTGACAGTTGTGCCGACAAGTAGCGTGCTAATGGTGCCGCCTTGAAAGAAAAAAGCGCCGAGAATCCATGCAGTCAGCTTGGCGGTCTTGGGGCCACGCACAAAGCGTAAAGTCACCCAGTCAGCAAAGGCCCGTGCCGCACCGTTACGCGACCAGATACCCAGCATGCTCCCCAATAGACCCAGGTAGAGCACAATGATCAGTGCTGCGGATGAACTCGTTAGTCCGGGGATCAGGACCTCGGACATGATGTCGTACGCGCCCAGCAGCAAAGCTCCTGAAAGAATGCCGCCGAGTAAGGAAGTCACAGGTTCGCGAGTTAAGAAGCAGAGTACAATCGTGACAAATGCAGGAAAGAGCGACCACATGCCACGGTGGTAGCGCGCTTCTAGGTGAGAGAAGGTGTCACCATCGTCGTTGCTTTCAATCACCCATTCCTGAGTCACTTCAGGCGCTCGTGTGATGGAGGCATCTTTAAGCTTCCACAGCACCGAATCTTCGACGGCTAAAAACGAAGGTGCGCCGACCTTTTGCATTCGCTTCTCTGCGGTCGCCCGATCCAGCGAATAAGACTCAACGACCCAGACCGTTGACGAATGGCGACCGGCCCACCAAGACAGCGCCAATGCGCCCATGAAGAACCATAGCGGGATCGATTTCAATAAATGACTCACTGTGCGCTCTCGATAGGGTTATGGCTTAGGTAAGCGATACGATTGATCCGGAGCGCTTCATCGGAAGCGTTGAAGTAGCCAGAAAAGCCCAAGCGCAGATAGCGAATTTCACGATCAGGGCTGGTTGTGCCCTCGCCGAGGTAGAGATAAGGGCCTTCGTCGATTCTGTAGTGGAGTTTAAAAGTATTTGATTTCTTGTTCACGTAGAGCACGAAGCTGACAGCATCGTTTTGTTCACTGTCGAATATTGGCAACGCAGCCATGGATTTGGATGCTTCGCCGAAAGCCTCCGCCGCGATGGATACCTGGTGGCTGTCCGTGCGCTCGAGGATGATTTGCGCTAAAACATGTGGACGCTCTTCGTCGGTGATATGAACGATGCCTAGGCGCATCGTTTCTGATGCGGATTTTCCTTTGAAATGCCAGCCATCGATATCGGCTTGTATCCACACTTCATCTGCAATTTCGCGGTACGCTTTGGCACTGATTGGGACATATGTATTGGCGGCACCATCAGGAGTTCTCCGGACGATCAGTTGCCCGAAACCATTGGTCATTGTGTCATCAAAATCGAGATTCCAGTCCGCTTTGATCTTTCCGTTAGAATCTGTTTGGGTCAAATTGGTGCTTGGTAGATCGTCGAAGTTCCATTCGTAAAGAACGTCTGCACACATCGGTGCCAGGGCTGCGAAGGTAGAAAGAAAAATGGATATCAGGCGTCTAGAGATCATTTGCTGAAAGGTACTTGGTTGAAGATAGAAAAACGGCCGGGGTGCGCTCAGTTCGCTCCCCCGGCCGGAATGATTTTCGATTGATTTATTTACGACGTTTGCAAGCCGTGAGCACTAGTGCACCCAAGCCTAGCAAGGTGGCGTAGTGGGAGGGCTCTGGGATCGCGCTGAAAGAGACGTCGTCAATCGCGATGCCTTGGTCGAAGCCGCTACTATTGGAGTCGAACCAGCGAATCCATAGGTCTTCTCCATCTTCCCATACGATTGAAGAGACGGTTTCAGCGGATAGTACCACTTGATTTTCAGCATCAGATCCGATCAGCGTATCGTCGGCCCCCGTTTCTTTGGGGGTGTTGAATTCAAGTGCCTCGATTTCAGTCCAAGAGCCAGAGGAGATGTCGGCAATCGTGCCGATTTGGTAAGAAACGACATATTGATTATTTTGTTCGGTCACGCTCTCAAACCATTGCTCGCCCGTGTATCCCAGTGTAAACCCTGTGAGTGTGGAACCTGTATTATTTGTTAAGCGCAGGGCTAGCATCATGTCGCCAGTTGTACCTGAGGGGCGTGTGCCCAAGGCACCATCGACTGACGAGGCGCTGGAACGATATTGATACAATTGAGCAGCTGAAGAGTCGCCAGTGCTGGTGATGCGGTAGTTGCTGGGTGCTGCACTGTTTGCAGTTTCATAGGCGTACCAGCCCGTGAAGATACTATTGTCGGTCCAGGTCGGTGTCGCGGCTCCTGCAGGAAGTCCTGAGCTAAAGTCTTCCGTGTAGTTGGAGCTAATAGTGTCATAACTAACTTGAGCTGAGGCATGGCTGCCGGCAAGTAAGCCAGCGAGTAGTGTGCCTGCGATTATGGTATGTGTGGTGTGCTTGTTCTTTGTATTCATAATGGTAGTCGAATCATTATTAGGTAGTGGTTAATGGGTGAGCTCGCACGCAGGTTGCATGCCAGTTAAGCTTTCGCGACAGTGTGGGACGCATAGTTCTGTCATTAAGCGTACGCCCGGCGCTGCAATTAGCAGGCTCGGTATCGCATTCACCAATGCAGCCACAGTGGCGATATCTCCAGCCACGCCAGTGGTGACGGTTGCCTCGATGGGAGGATTGGAGTCTAGGCGAATAGTGTCGTGTGGGTTTTCAGCATCGAGGTACATTTTTAAGTCCAGGTGGATCGGATAGCCCTCTTTACTTTCGGCAGATACAATTTGATGGAGTCCCGCAGTCTGGCCTGGTTCGACACTGAAGTAGTCCGTGCGTATTGGCTTAGTCGCAATCACCGGTTGGATCGTTTCTGTGATTGGCCCCAGTTCCCAACCGAGCGCATTGGCCAGTAATGCCAGTGATTCTTGGAAGCCCGCGTGACCAGCCTTGCCCTCGGCTGCCAGTGCTTTGAATACTTCCGGGTCTAAGCCACTGCCTACTTTCTTTTGTAGGGGCTGTCGACGAGTCGAGGCATCTACGACGCGTTCACCATAGACCCCTGAGACCGAAGCACACACTCCGCTAAAAAAGGCGGGCATGACATCCAACACAAAGCCAGGGTTGACGCCTGTGCCGAGCACGCGGCCCCCCGTGCTTTGGCAGAGTTGATCAATTTCAGCAGTTTCTTTGGGTGCGCGCAGTGCCGGGTAGAGTAGCTCCTCGCATGAAGAGACGACGGCGATGCCCTTCTCGAGCATCGGGCGTATTTGCTCGAAGGATACCGTGGCGCGGGACCCAGCGGTATGCACGACCGCATCGACTTCATTGGTCAGAATTAATTCTTCAAATGATGCGTAGACTTTAGCTGTTCCCACAGATGGATCGCCCACTAGGTCTGAAAGTGGTTGATCGATCAGTTCTGGGCGTATGTCGATACCACCGACGATTTCGACCCAGTTCTTTTGTGCTAGCAGGCGCAGGCTGGAGATTCCAATGGGGCCCAATCCAAATTGGGCGACTTTAATAGGCTTTGAGAGACTCATTATAATTTAGCTGTATCAGCAGAATATTCTGTTGCTTATATGTTTGTTAATATTTGCAGGATGCGTTTCCTCTATTAACAAGTGTGGTGCCAACCTTTGAATATCTCTCGATAAAACGCTAAGTTATTGCTTAAGTCCTTTTATTTTAGTGGATTATGATTTAGATGTTTTTGCTGCTATAGGCATGTGCCACTGTTGCTAATTAAACAACTATGTTGCTATTTTAGCAACAATACTATGCTGCGGTCTACCTTTAGATACTGGCTGCTTTAGTTCGCTAAAAGCTTCTTAGCTTTGCGATAAAAGACGGTGCGCTCCATTCCAGCCATTCTCGCAGCCAGTGCATAATTGCCTCCAGATTGCTCGAGAATATTATTGAAGTAGGTTTTTTCGAAGCGTGTCTTAGCATCAGAAAAATTGAGAGCGGTTTCAACATTAAGTCCCAGCGGGACATTGGTTTTTTGCGGCGCTTGTTGAATATGCTGCGGAAGGTCTTCTAGTTCGATTACATGCTTACGGATGAGAATATTGGATCGTTCGACCAGATGTTCTAATTCTCGAATATTACCCGGCCAGTTGTAGCGTTTAAGTTGTTCGAGTGCCCGCTCTGAAAAGCGCTTTGCGATGCTGGTGTCGCTTTTGAAACGCTGAAAGAAGAAATTCGCCAGTAAGCTGACATCTCCAGGGCGTTGACGTAGCGGCGGTAGTTTTAAACTAACTACATTTAGACGATAAAATAAGTCGGCTCGGAAATCACCACTTTCCACTCTTTGCCTGAGTGTTTGATTGGTGGCGGCCACGATGCGCGCCCGCGATTTTAGTTTTTGATTGCCGCCCACGCGATAGTATTCCCCGTCCTGTAGCACTCGCAAAAGCTTTGATTGTAGAGCTAGGGAGATTTCCCCGATTTCATCTAGAAAAAGCGTGCCCGTGCCCGCTTGTTCGAAGCGTCCGATTCGCCGGCTGAGTGCTCCGGTAAATGCGCCTTGTTCGTGTCCGAACAGTTCACTCTCAAGCAGGCTTTCCTGGATCGCTGCACAGTTAATTGCTATAAAGGGTTTTTTGACACGTTGGCTGTAGCGATGAATCGCTTTCGCGAGTAGTTCCTTGCCCGTGCCAGTTTCTCCGAGAATTAGTATGCGGCTGTCGGTATTGGCGGCCAGATGTGCGAGCTCAAGGAGCGCGATCATCTCGGGGTCTTGTGTGCAGATGTCTTCTTCGATGGACTGCAAGGGCGGGATGCTGTCGGAGTCGGTTTTCTTTAACGCACGGGCTAGACGTGATATGAGTTCGGCAGCAACCAGAGGGCGTGTGATATAGTCGGTAGCTCCGAGTCGAATCGCTTCCTGCGCGGTTGAGGCATCGCCGAATGCGGTGACCATGACGATGCAGCCTTGGTATCCGCGACTACGCAGGCGGCGAATTACATCCAGGCCGCCCATTTCGCGCATTTTTAAGGTGGTGATGACTAGGCCAATTTCTTCGCTGATGGCGCGGCGTATACCACGGATGGGGCTGCGGGCGGAGGTGATTGCATACTCCCCTTTTAACATGTGACGAATTTCGCTTATGAGAGAGGGAGTATCGTCAATGATGAGTGCGCGCTGCATGGTTGTTAAAAAGACAACGTAGCCGTTTTGAGCAAGTTTTATATCGATTTGAAGTAGTATTCGATTTGTGGATATTACTGGTATGACTGTAATGTGCTTTCGTAAGTCTAATAAGTTCAGTTGCTTATGATTTATTTTTATTCTGGCTTAGAGCGATTGAGAATAATTGGCATTACCAGTGCTAAAGGTGATTGTGATGAATCACAAAAAAAGAACAATAGCTGCATTTACGCTCATTGAAATGCTGATGGTGATCAGTATTATAGTCATATTGGCTGCGATCCTGATTCCAACTGTGGGGGCTGTTAAGTCGAGGGCATTGAAGTCAGAGGATGTTTCTAAAATTCGCACTATGGCACAGGCGGTTCTATTGTATAACTCGGTCAACGGGAAATTGCCGGGTCGTTTTAATCGAGCGATGCGTGTGCCTAGCTTCGTCGAAGATGACGAGCGTGATCGCTGGTTTTCAACGACGATGGCGGACATGGACTATTTGCCGCCTAATGATGCGTTTTGGGAGCCAGTTGTTGATTACGGAATTGAGGGCAGTGGGCACGGATACCTGTTGAATAATACAATATATTCGGAGCCGCCCAATTTCTTTGGTCGTCGAAGCAACACCTTGGATAAAATAACACAGCCGGTCAGCATCGTTAGTATACGCGCCAATATTGCCGACGGTTCGGGTGATTCGGAGCCTGCTTCGAACATCTGGATGATCACCAATGTGGATAGTCAGAATTACAGTAGTGCTGCGACAGGTGGCAGTGAGTATTTTGTTAATGGCGAAGCGCTGACTCCGTGGGAGGGGCGTCATTACGCTTTCTTTGATGCGCGGGTCGAGTTCATCAAAGAAGGTGAGTATCCCTCGCGCGATTAATTCAAATTAGCTCTCATTACTCCATTCGCTCATGCCTTTGTTCACTTATATTTGTATCCTGCTATTGGCTAGCAGGCTGTTCGCGCCTGCTGCTTCGATTGCGAGGGCTGCGGTAGTTTCCGGCAGTCGGGAGTCTTCTGAAATCGGTGCTGAGGTCTTGCGTTCCGGGGGCAATGCGGCGGATGCAGCAGTTGCGGTATCGATGGCGCTGGGCGTTACGGAACCCTTTGGCTCTGGTTTGGGCGGGAAGGCTGTGATTCTTTATTACGACAGGGCGACAGAGCGTGTGAGTTTTATTGAGAGTCTGGATCAAGCGCCGCTGCAGTTTCCGGTGGATGATTATCGCGATGCGTCTTATCAAACTAAGACGCGCTCTTTCAAAGCGGTAGGCACTCCCGGGCTGGTGCCTGGTATGTGGGACTTGCATCAACAATTTGGAACGCGGCCATGGGCGGAGCTGGTGCTGCCTGCTGCTAAAGTCGCGCGCGCCGGTTATTTGATCGATGCGCATTCGGCGGCCATCTACAGTCGTAGCCGTCAGTCTTTGCGTAAGAACGCAGAGGCACGCAAATGGTATACGGTCGATGGTGCTGCGCCGGAAGTCGGTACGCGAATGGCGAATGCAGATCTCGCCTCCACGCTCGAGCGCCTCGCTTACAATGGGATCGAAGAATTTCGCTCGGGTGCCACGGCTCGCATGCTGGCCAAGGGGATGGCTGAGGGCGGGGGCTGGATTACTTTGGCCGACTTGCAAGCTTATCAAGCTCACCGTATTGAGCCACTGTCGAGCCCTTGGAATGAATATGAAATTTATACTGCCGCCTCGCCGGTGGCAGGCGGGGCCACGGTGCTGATGTCGATGATGGCAATGGAGCAGGTGCGCAATGATACGGACAACTTTTCGGCGGAGCGCTTGGATTTATTGGGGCGTGTGTTGCGCGCGAGTTATCCGCGTGTTTTTCGGCACTTCGGCGATGATTTAACACGTGATGATGCGCGTGCCGAAACATTCAGCCCGGGCGCCTTGCGAGACTTGAAGCGTGCGATTGATCAGCCGCTGCCTGTGAGCAGTGTATCGTACGACCACCCACAAAGCGCTGATGAACTGTCGGGGCTTCGTTCGACGACACACTTTGTGGTGGTGGATGCGGCGGGCAATGTGGCTTCGATCACGCAGTCGCTCAGCAGTCGTTTTGGAGCCGCCGTGATCGCGCCGGGCACGGGCTTCTTATTAAATAATACCATGAAGAATTTTGCTGTGAACTCCACGCGTTCGGTTAATTTTATCGCAGAGGGGAAGCGGCCGCGAAGTACCATTTCCACTACGATGGTTTTGAAGGATGCTCAGCCTTATTTGGCTTTGGGCGCGCCAGGGGGGCAGCGAATTCCGACCGCGGTGGCTCAAATCCTGAGTTCGGTTCTGGTGTATGGCTCCAGTTTAGAAGATGCGATCAAAGGGCCACGTTTTCATTTGAGGCGGCCTCTCTCGCGTAGCGAGTCCGATCGCTACGTGGAAATCGAGCCCAGTTACGGAGAAGACCGAGCGGACATGCTACGAGCTTACGGTTGGGATGTTCACTTCGTTGAGCCCTCGCGCTACTATTTTGGAGGCGTCAATGCAGTTTCGATCGATACGCACAGCGGCGAGGTGACTGCTGTGGCCGATCCCCGACGTTCGAATGTTGCTGTTGAACTCAGTGGCTCGAATTGAGGCCGCAGTGATTTACGGTTGCACGAATGTATGGATGCGAGTTTCCGCTTTGCGATTGTTCGGGCCGCTGGCATGAACAGTAATCGTGCCGCGATAGAGTGTGTCGTAGTCTTTGGGCTCGATCACTAGTACGCGCTCAATGCCTTTGTTGGCGTCGCCTGGTTCTTCTGTGATTGTGAGACGGCTCTTATCGTAATCAATGCTCTGGATACTATCCATGTATTGTTCGTCGAGGCTGAGTTGCACGCGCCGTTCTGTTTTCGAACTACTCGGGCTCCAGTAAACAATTTGCGGCGCCGCTTTAATCAGTGTGGGGATCTCGACATTCATGGCGAGTGTCACCACAGCTTCCGCTTGGCTATCGATGAAGACTTGTAAGCGGTTGCGATTGAGCCCTTGTCGTTTGCCTTTGTTAAAGGTGGCAATGATTTCTGTCGTTTCACCGGGCTTAATTATTTTTTTGTCCAAGATGGAGCCCGTGCAGCCGCAGCTGGTTTTGATACGAGCGATGCGGACTGTTTTTTCGCCTTCGTTGGTTACCGTAAAGGTCGCCCGTGCTTGCTCTTGTTCAGGCTCCATTTTGACATGCGCCTCGGTGCTGTCCCAGACCAGGCTCGAGGCGTTTAATAGGGAGGCGCAACTAGAGAGCAGCAGTGAGATGAGTATGAATCGTGAAAACATGACAAGTTGAGATATTATAGTGGAACAGGAAATCAAGAAGTGCTCACTTCATCTGTCACGGCTGGGGGGCGTGGGTTCCTCCAGTCTCGGATCAATGTGCAGAGGCAAGCGCCGAGCAGAGCCACATTTCTAAGGATCAGCCAGAGATAATTGGGGGCCTCGTGCGCCTCATTGACGCCGAAGCAGCCGCAATTGATGTCGAGATCACGAATCCAAGCGCTGGCGTGCAGGGCGATGAATGTGATCAATAAGAGAGCGATGATCATGGCGCTGGCACGGCGAATTTGCGGGATTAACAAGCCCAAGCCAGTCACGAGCTCCAGCCAAGGGAGCCCGAGCGCAATCCATGTTGCGGCATTGTTGCCCACTACACGGAAGCCTTCAATGGATGCCGTAAAAGCCACTGGATCCTGAATTTTGGGAAATGCTGCCAGTAAAAAAACGGCCGAAAGCACCAGGCGGGCGATCAGGAGTAGGTATGCCTTTGCATTTATTGCTGCCATGCGTCCCAGCCTCCTTTCAAACTGTAAATTTCTGCATCAGGTAGAGCGGTGCGTAGCCTTTCGGCGACTCGCTGGCTGGTGCCGCAGCTCTCGCTGCCACAATAGACGACAATGGGGCGCGGCTGCGTCAGCCAGGCATCCATGAGTGTCATTAGCCCGGAGTCCCAATCGCCCTCGTCGAAGAAGAGCGCATCTGGAATATGTTCTGTCTCGTATTCCTGAATGGGGCGTGCATCCAGCCAAATCACGTCAATTGCTTGTGCGTCAGCCAGCTGTATTTCACCGGCTGCGAGTGTGGGCTCCGCCCAAGGGCGTGGCGCCAGCTCGTGCACCAGTGAGTAGGCGCTGCCGATGAGTGTGAGCGCGATGATGATCAGAAATTCTTTGAAGAGCGAAGGCATTGTATGACGGTGCAGACTACAGGCTGAATTCAAAGCTTCAATCTTCAAGGCATATCTCTATTGATTGTTAGACCATTTTCTTCGGATTGAGCGCTTTATCGAGGGCTTTGGGGCTCATTAATTTTTCCTCCAGCACAATTTCACGTAGGCTGCGGCCTTCGGCGAAGGCGCGCTTGGCGACATGTGAAGCCTTATCGTAGCCAATGTGCGGGTTGAGCGCGGTGACCAGCATCAGGGAATTGGCAAGATTATCGGCAATCGCGTCCTCATTGACTTGCAGGCCGGCCACACAACGCTCGGTGAAAAGAGTCGTGCCGCGGGCCAGCACCTGAATCGCTTCGTGTAGCGAGTAAGCAATCAAGGGAATGGTGACGTTCAGTTCAAAGTGTCCGTCGCGGCCGCAGGCAGTGACCGTCTGGCATTGGCCGTTGGCGTAGAGACAGGCTTGGACCAGCATCTCGCACATGACCGGGTTGACTTTGCCGGGCATGATGGAGGAGCCCGGCTGGGTGGCGGGCAGCTGTAGCTCGCCCAGTCCGCAGCGTGGCCCCGAGCCGAGCAGTCGAATGTCGTTGGCGATCTTGGTCAGGCTGGCGCTGATGGCTTGTAACTGGCCCGCGACTTCCACGCAGTCGTCGCGGCCGGCCTGAGCTTCGAAGTGGTTCTTCGCTTCGATGAAATGCAGCTGAGTCTTTTCGTTGAGAATCGTAATGACCGCTTGAGCGAAGTCCGGGTGGCCATTAATGCCCGTGCCTACGGCGGTTCCGCCGATCGCAAGCTCTTTTAAGGTGAGGATAGCGTGATCCACGCGAGCGATGCCCTTTTTGACTTGCCGCAGATAGCCGGAAAACTCCTGTCCCAGCGTGATCGGTGTGGCGTCCATTAGGTGCGTGCGGCCGATTTTGACCACTTTATTGAAGCTGCGTTCCTTCTGGGCGAGTGCTTTGGAGAGCTGCACGAGTGCCGGGCGCAGTTGTTGCTGCAAGGCGGCGGCTGTGCTCAGGTGCAGAGCGGTGGGCATGGTGTCGTTGGAGGATTGGCCGAGGTTGCAGTCATCGTTGGGATGCACCGGGATTTTGGAGCCGATCGGTTGTCCGCTCAATTGACTGCAGCGGTTGGCGATCACCTCGTTGATATTCATATTCGTCGAGGTGCCAGAGCCGGTCTGAAAGATGTCGACAGGGAATTGGTCCGAATGTTTGCCCTCATAAATTTCCAGTGCCGCGATGCTGATGGCCTTGGCTTTGTCAGCATCCAAGCGGCCCAGCGCCAGGTTGGCCTGAGCGCAGGCGTATTTCAACAAGCCGCAGCTACGAATAAAAAGTGCCGGCATACAGTGCCCGCTGACAGGGAAATTGAGCACCGCCCGCTGGGTGGAGGCTCCATAGAGAGCATTTTCAGGCACTTCCATAGTGCCCATCGAGTCTATTTCTGTGCGCATGCACCCACTGTAACGTACCTTTGCTAATAATCCATTGAAGTCGGCAGTTAGTGATGCGATTGGGGAGCCAGAGCTACAATAAATACGCAGGTCAATGCGTGGCGATCAAATACCAGCTGGCTATAATGATTGCGATTTTCGTTTCCTTAACACTAGGTGCTTATTTAAATCTGTGGCTCACCATTCCACGCGCCTTTGACCGGATGGGAAACCTATGCGAGGACGTGCAAGGTTCGACTTGGAAAAGCGCCAAGTCCAGCAGGCGCAAGAAACACTAACAGCTTCACTTCACATGCCAGTATATACCAAAGAAATCGTTGTCACCGCACCAGGCAAAGCTACGGCAGAGTTTACACAACAAATTGAATCCGCGCTGCGAGAGTCAGGCTTGAGTGAGGGCACGGTGACGGTGTTTTGCTGTCATACCAGTTGTAGCTTGGTGATTATGGAAAACGCGGATCCTTCCGCGCGACGTGACCTGGAGGGCTTTATCGACCGACTGGTGCCGGAAAATGACCCGCATTTTACTCACACATATGAGGGGCCCGACGATATGCCCAGTCACATCAAGATGGCGCTCACGCGCACGGCAGAAGTGATCCCATTCGTTCACGGGCGACTCTGCCTCGGCACTTGGCAGGGCGTCTTCCTCTGGGAGCACCGCGAGCGCTCTCATCAGCGACGCATTGTGCTGAGTTATCAGGGCGAATAGTGTATTCGCAGTATTGCTTGATCTTCGAGTGTGCGCTGTGAGCGTATCTACAGTGGGTTTGTGGTTGAAGAAAATAAGTTTGCTTTGTTTTCTTGTCTTTAGATACGTTATTTTGTCTATATGTTTAGGTGTGTATGCCCTATTCGATTCCCGTTAAACTGATATTCTTTTGTGTATTTTTCTTGGTGAATTTCGCGGTGTATTCTCACGCAGCGGCGACACGCATACTTTTTCTAAGTTCCTATCACTCTGAGTTTCCTACTGCGGCGCATCATTTGGAAGCTGTGGCAGATCTACTACAAGTAGAGGGCCGGTATTTGGAGGTGGTTTATATGGATACCAAGCGTGAGCCTGTCGAGTTGCGCTTTCCGCAAACCTATGATCATATTCAAGTGAATATAGATGAGTTTGGACCTTTTGATCTGATTTTGTCATCAGATGATAATGCGCTAGAGTTCTTATTGGAGTTTAAAGAAGAGTTAGCGGGGGATGTGCCTGTCATTTTCTTTGGTATTAATAATACGGAACTCGCAGCGAGAGCCATTGAGCGAGAGGAATATGCGGGGGTTATTGAAAAGGTATCTCTGCTTGATAATGTGAAACTTGCGTTTGAATTATTTCCGAGTTTAGGAAATTTACATGTGTTGGTGGGGGCCAGTGTTAGTGGTCAGGCGGATCTAGAAGCTTTAAAGGCCCAGTTATCTCCGGATCTTGCGAAACGTATTGTCATTGAAGATCTGAGCTTAAGTACTTTTGGAGAAGTGGAGTCGCGCATGCGCACATACCCAGAAGATGACGTCATTTTATTTTTATCTGCATATTTAGATGCTAGCGGCGATCATTTCGATTTTTTAGAGTCGGTACTTTGGTTGAGACAACATACTCAGATCCCCGTGATTCACCCCTATGAGCATGGCATTGGACAGGGGTTTTTGGGAGGGCGCGTGATATCGCATTTTCAGATGGCTCAAAAGGCAATTGAGTTAGCTGAAAATTACTTGAGAGATCGAGTATTGCCGAAGCAGCGATTCGTGGAGGGGGATTTTGCTATAAATTACTTCGATTATAAGGAAGTGCTACGTTGCGGGATTGCTCCCAGTCAGTTGCCTCACGGATCTATTGTGCTGGGGAAGCCTCTTTCGTTTTTTACTAAGTATAAGACCTATTGTATCACTGCTTTTGTAGTCTCTGTATTAATGGCGGTCTTCGGCCAGATCCTGGGCTTGATGTACCTGCGACAAGGTCGCCTGCTCGGCAAATTACGAGAAAGTGAAGGCCAAACTGCCAGCCTTTTTGAGAATAGTTACACGCCTATACTTTTAATAGAGCCTAACGAGGGCTGCATTCTCGATGCGAACCCGGCAGCTTTAGTCTATTATGGTTATTCGAAGGAAGAGTTGACTGAGCTCAATATCGCGGAACTCGATGGAGGCACTTTTGCTAAGATGGATCATCGCCTAGATCGTATTCGTACTGGCGAATGCGAGAGTTATCAGTCGAAACATCAGTTGCGCAATGGAGAGCAGAGGCAAGTTGAAGTTTTGTTTACCTGTATTCAGCGCCAACAGCAGCCAGTGCTTTTTTCAATTGTGCGAGATACGACTGCACAGCGTGATGTTGAAGAAACGTTGGCTGCGGAGCAAATGCGCCTGGGCCATATTCTTTCTGCGACCAATGCTGGTACTTGGGAGTGGCATGTGCCTAGTGGTCAAATATGTTTGAATGAAACCTGGGCTGAGATGCTGGGATATACCTTGGAGGAGTTGAGTCCACTTACAGTTTCTACCTGGAAGAACTTGTGCCACCCAGATGATATGGAGAAAGCCTTACAGCGAGTTGAGGATCATTTTTCGGGTAAATTAGAGTATTATAGCAGTGAATTTCGCATGCGGCACAAAGACGGTTCCTGGGTTTGGATTTTAGACCGCGGACAAGTCGGCACTTGGTTGTCCGATGGGCAGCCAGAATGGGCGTATGGCACGCACCTAGACATTACTGAGTTAAAAGAAGCGGAAGCTGAGCTGCTAGAGGCTAAAGAGAGCGCTGAGGCGGCTAGTCAGGCTAAAAACGTATTTTTGGCGACGATGAGCCACGAGCTCCGCACTCCCTTGAACCCAATCATAGGTTTTACAGACCTCATGTTAGTGGCGGATAATTTGACGAGTGAGCAGTTGGAGTGGTTGCAGATCACTAAGTCGCGATCTAGCGATTTATTACTTCTGATCGATGATATTTTAAATATTGCCCGCATTGAGGCAGGCCGTCTTGCGATTGAAGCCAGGCTGACTTTGATACAAGACATAGTAGATGATATTTTAAATTTCTTCGAGCGAACGAGTCGGGAGAAAGGCTTGTCTTTAAATTGCAAAATTGCACCTGAATTAAGTGAGCATTGCCTGATCGACCCAGCGAGGACACGACAAATACTGTTAAATCTTGTGGGTAATGCGATTAAGTTCTCTTCCGAGGGGGAGATCTCGATTTTTGTTCGCTTAGATAACACTGAGACAGGTCGAGACGGATGCCAAGAGTTGCATATAATCGTAAGAGATCAAGGCCCTGGCATTTCTCGTGAGCAGCACAAGCTAGTCTTTGAAGAATTTCAGCAAATCGACAGTTCTGATGCTCGTGAATACGAAGGCACGGGACTGGGCTTAGCGATTTGTAGGCGCCTGGCGGAACTAATGGGAGGGCGCATTTGGATCGACGAGAATTATAAAGAGGGGGCCGAGTTTCATGTTTGTTATCCTGCTCCTTTGCCCTCAGCGGAGACGACTCAAAATGTAGGCTTGGTCAATGAGGCTAGCGCAGATGCTCGGCCGACTACGCCAGCAAAGTCTGTCTCTGGGGCGGCAAAACACGTATTATTGGTCGAGGATGACATGAGTAATGCCAAATTAGTCATGGTTTGTTTGCAGCGTAAGCAATACCGTGTCACGCATGCTCAAAGTGGGCAGTCGGCGATTGATTTGTGCGCCGAGGAACGTTTCGATTTGATCCTGATGGATATAAAAATGCCTGGTATGAGTGGCTTGGAGGCGATACGTATCTTACGTGAAAGCGATCATTCGACTCCGATTGTGGTCTTGACTGCGCTGGCGAGTGGAAACGTCGAAAGAAGACTGCGTGAGCTCGAGCTAAGCGCTGTTTTGCGCAAACCTGTTAGCATTACGGTGCTGGCTAAACTGATCGATCAGATCATTGCGGAGACGACGTCCCCCTAATGCGTTTAAAATGAACGACTGATTCTTCCGCGAGCTACGTGTGGCTTACTCGCCAGCTAGGCTGTAGGAGGTGATTTCAGTAATCTCGTCGTTTTCGCTGGTATAGATATCACAGTAATGCATGCCAGTGTCGTGGTCGGCGCCTTCGACGATGATGTGATTCTTGGCCTTGATTACGCGGCCATTTTCGAAATTTGGCTCACCTTGCGCGGCAGCCTCTTCGCACATCTCTTTCACGGCGGCGCTGCCGTCGATGCTGCGGTCGCCTACGATGTGCCATTGGATGTCTTCGGCGAGTAAAGGAAGAGCGGCTTCAGCCTTGCCCTTGGAAAATGCCTCACAGGCTGCGATGATTTTTGCGTTCATGGCGTGATCCTTTGATTCGTCGCTTGAAAGTCAACTCGTGGTTTTGGGTGGCGCGTTTGCTCGCTTTAGAGCACCGCGTCGATGGCGCGAATCGCCTCGCCGAAGCGGGCAGCGGGATCGCCACTCAGCTCCACGTAGGGCAGTTGCAGTTGCTCCAGTGTTTCTTTGAACTTAGCTTGTAGTTCATCGCGAGCGGCTGGGCTGTCGCGCTGGCCGGGGTCGTCTTGCCACTCGATGTCGTGTGGTGTGCAGAGTAGATAGAGTGTATAATCGCGCTGTAGGAAGCGCTCGTTGACCCAGTCCGTTATCTCGCCGAAGTAGTGATTGGCGTAAATAATAGAAGAGAGCAAATTGGTATCGTGTAGGATTAAGCGCTTCGCTTGATCCAGGCCCGCTTCCTCGGTCGCGATTTGCCCCTTGGCTATCGAGTCTAGGTCGTCTCGGGTGAGCTCGCGCTGTATTTGATCGACATATTCGCGAACAAATTCGCTAGTCCAAGGTTCACCATAGTAGCCAGAGAGCGCCTGGGTGAGGGTGCTTTTACCAGTGCATTCGGCGCCTGTCAGGACGATACGTTTCATTTTTAAGCGTCAGTCTGTGCGCTATGGGAGGCGCGTGCAGCAATTTTTGCTTTCCACTCCATCCAGCCTTGGAGCGCCAAAATGATGAATACTGTGAAGAGCAGGACGCTTGGCCAGATGCGATCGTTAAAGAAAAACACTAGATATACCAGGTCGGATATGATCCAGAATAGCCAGTTCTCGATGTGTTTGCGGCTCAGGGCCCACTGTGCTGCAAAGGCGCAAGAGGTGGCAAAAGCGTCGAAGTAAGGGAGCCGCGCTTCGCCGGTCGAAGCCAGTAGCCAGCCGATCCCCAGCGTGCCAGCTGCGATCGCGAGCGCCACTTGCCAGCGCCGCTTGGCGGGCATGTGGGAGACCTGGACTTCGTCGCCAGTCTCGCTTGGGGGCTGGGTCCATTTATACCAGCCGTAGCCAGCCACGCCGACGAATACGATGTTCATGCCGCCGAAGGCATAGTAGCCCTCGCGGAAGCTGATGTAGATGTAGGATACGTAGCACAGGATGAAAAACATCCATGCGAGCGTTTTTTCTTTCACGCTCAGGTAGACACCTACGATGCCTGTGAGCATTGCAAACCAGTCAATCAGACTGATGGCACGGAGCTGAGCTACAAAATCATCCATTAGCAGGGGGAGCTGCTCTAGTCAGCGTCGTAGACTTTGACTTTTTTCCAGTGCTCCTTATGTGCGGCGATAAATGCTTGGTGCTTTTCGTGGGCTTGATAGGCATCGTGGGCAGGTACGTCTTTGACGATTACGGTCAGGCAAAAGTCATAGCTACTGTCGCAGACAGGTCGCTCGGCGACTGCGGCTGGGGTGCCGACATAGACTGCTTCTGCGTGTTCGATGGTTTTCAGACTTTCGAGCCCCATACGGAATTCGGTGATTTGTGAGCCGTCGAGGTCTTTGCGCAGCCAGAAGAATACTGTGTGGACTAACATGATGTTTCTATTTTTTAGAGTTTACAGGATGCCTTCGATGATTTGGCGCAGCTCGGCGTGTGTGCGAGCGACGGGCAATTCGGGACGTTCGGTGGTCAGGCGCTCTGGTGGGCAGTAGAGCGCGCGGTTGTGAGCGACGTCGATCATGGAGAGATCGTTGTAAGAGTCGCCCGCAGCAAAAGTTTCAAAATTGAGTGCCTTGAAGGCTTCCACCGCCTTGCGCTTGTGGTCTTTCAGGCGGAGCTGGTAGTCGGCGATGCGGCCCGTCTCGTCGATGACGAGATCGTGGCAGAACAGCGTTGGGTGGCCGAGCTTGGCCATGAGAGGGCCTGCAAACTGACGGAAGGTGTCGGATAGGATGACTAGGCGCGTCTGTGAGGTGACCCATTCTACAAATTCCACTGCGCCGGGCAGCGGGTCGAGTGTGCCGATTACTTCTTCGATGTCAGCCAGCTTGAAGCCTTCTTTGTCGAGAATATCCAAGCGGTAGCGCATCAATACGTCGTAGTCGGGCTCGTCGCGAGTCGTGCGCTTCAGCGCCTCGATTCCGGTCTTCTCAGCGAAGGCGATCCAAATCTCGGGGATCAATACCCCTTCCAAGTCTAGACAAACAATATTCATGCCTTCAAAACCGCTAGAAATGGCCTTAGAGTCAATCCCCTTATGTGTACGGCATAACACTCTTGCAAGCCATCAGGATTTTGACCAGTTTTGCCACTTTTTCGCATTTCGAGTGTCCTCTATGAGCTCGAACTTCGCGTAATTCTTATTTCAAACGCAGCTATTAGGTCTCATGATCGCATCTATTCTAAAGAAATTCTCTGGTCGTCACTACGGTAAATACCTAAAAAAGTGCCAGCCCATCATCAAGCGTATCAACGAATACGAGCTTGAGTATCAAGCGCTCTCTGATGAGCAGTTACGCGCCAAGACGGCAGAGTTCATGAAGCGCAACCAAGAGGGGGGCGAGAGCCTTGACGAGCTCCTGCCAGAAGCCTTCGCTGCGGTGAAGAGTGCTGCGCGTCGCATGTGTGGTCAGAGCTACGATGTTTGCGGGCATCAATTGCCTTGGGAGATGGTGCACTACGATGTGCAGTTTATCGGTGGTATCGCACTGCACGAAAAACGCATCGCAGAAATGGCAACCGGTGAGGGGAAGACCCTCGTATCGACCTGTCCATTGTATTTGAATGCCCTCTCGGGGCGTAATTGTCAGTTGATCACCGTCAATGACTACCTGGCACGTCGCGACTCTGAGTGGATGGGGCACCTCTTCCGTTTTCTTGGTCTAACAGTCGGTTGTATCCAAAACAGCATGGATCCGCAGACGCGCCGTGAGATGTATAATTGCAACATCACCTACGGCACCGCATCGGAGTTCGGCTTCGACTACTTGCGCGACAACGGCATGACCAGCCGCAAGGAAGACCAGGTGCAACGCGATCACTATTTCTGTATCATTGACGAAGTAGACTCCATTTTGGTGGATGAGGCCCGCACCCCGCTGATCATTTCCGGCCCCATGCAGGATGACAACCCTTTGCCCTTTCACGAGGTCAAGCCCAGCATTCAGAACCTATTTTCGCAGCAGCAGTCCTATTGCAACAAGCTCGTAGCCGAGGCCAAGCAAGTGCTGGAAGACGACAGCGCAGGCCAAGATGCCAAGCACGAAGCAGTGGCCAAGCTTTACCAGGTGAAGCTCGGCATGCCGAAAAACAAGCAATTTCACCGTCTCAACGAGGTGCCGTCCATTCGCCGCGCCGTCGATAAGTTCGACCTCGAGATGAACAGCGATTTTAACAAAGAGCAGCGCTACGCCCTCAAGGAAGCGCTCTACTATGTGATCGACGAGAAACAGCAACAAGCCGACCTCACCGAAAAGGGCCGCAGCTTGATGAGCCCCGACGATCCCGACGCCTTCATGCTGCCCGATTTGCCGACTCAATTCATCGAGATCGACAAACAGGAATCGCTCACACCAGAAGAGAAGCAACAGGCCAAACAGGAGGCTGAGACTTTTTTCCAATCCACCAGCGAGCGCATTCACTGCATTAGCCAGTTGCTACGCGCCTACAGCCTCTATGAGCGGGATAAGGAATACGTGGTGCAAGAAGGCAAGGTCAACATCGTCGACCAAAACACCGGCCGCGTCATGCCCGGTCGCCGCTGGTCCGACGGTCTGCACCAAGCCGTGGAAGCTAAAGAAAATTGCACCATTGAGAAGGAGACAAAGACCTACGCGACGGTCACCATTCAAAACTACTTCCGTATGTATGATAAGCTCGCCGGTATGACGGGCACCGCGGAAACCGAAGCTTCTGAGTTTCACGAGATTTACGGTCTCTCGGTAATGGTCATCCCGACCAATAAGCCGAACATTCGCAAGGATCTCAATGACGTCGTTTTCAAGACGCGCCGCGAGAAGTTCAATGCTGTGATCGATCAGATCAAAGAAGCCAACAAGCTCGGACAGCCCGTGCTGGTGGGCACCGCTTCGGTCGAGGCCTCCGAAGTTCTTTCCCGCATGCTCAAGCGCAGCAAGATCGTGCACAGTGTGTTGAACGCCAAGTTCCACGCGCAAGAAGCCGAGATCGTCGCTAATGCAGGGCAAAAGGGAGCCGTTACCATCGCTACTAATATGGCCGGCCGTGGTACGGATATTAAACTCGGCGCAGGCGTCGATGAGCTCGGCGGCCTCTTCGTGATCGGCACCGAGCGTCACGAGTCGCGCCGAATCGACCGCCAGTTGCGTGGTCGTTGCGCCCGTCAAGGGGACCCCGGCATGTCGAAGTTCTTCGTCTCCTTGGAAGACGACCTCATGCGCCTCTTCGCCAACGCAGGCCCCATCTCTCGCATCCTCGAAAAGTCCATGACCGAGGGCGAAGAGCTGGAGCACCCCGCGCTCAATTGGTCGATCGAAAACGCCCAGAAGAAGGTCGAGCAGCAAAATTTCTCGATTCGTAAGCGCTTGTTGCAGTTTGACGATGTGCTCAATACCCAGCGTGAAGTCATCTACGGCCTGCGTAACGACACCATTCACTCAGACACACCGCGCGAGATCATCTTCGAAATGATCGATGAAGAGCTCGAAGAGCGGCTAAATGCACTCGACGCCGAAAAGTCAGATGCCGAGGCGATGGACCGCTTTATCGGTTGGCTCAACGCTTATTTCCCAGTGGCGCTCAAGCCCGAGGAGATCGAAACACTCTCCCCCGAGGCGCAGCACGAGTTGATCTTGGGTAAGATCAACGAAGCCTACGATCAACGCGAAGAGTTTGAAGAAAAAGAAGCCCTCATCGGGCTCGAACGCTACTTAATCATTCGCTCACTCGATCGCCGCTGGCAAGACCACCTCACGGAGATGGAAGAATTGCGCCGCAGTGTGAACCTCCGTAGTTACGGTCAAAAGGATCCGCTCAACGAATACAAGAGTGAGGCCTACGGCTTCTTCCAGGAGCTCATGAGCAACGTGCGCACCGAGATCTGTAATTCTGTCTTCCGCAGCGCCACCAGTGCCGAAGCATTCAATAACATGCTCGCTCGCATGTCGAAGGTGGCGCAGGTCGCCGGACCTGGCACCGAAAATGGTTCCAACAATGCCGGCGCGCTGGCAGGGGCCGCTGCCGCTCAACAGCCGCAAGCCGCCGCCCCGCGAGCCGTCGAACTGCCTCGCGTAGAGCCCATTCGCCGCGAATTGCCCAAGGTCGGTCGTAATGACACCGTGACCATCCGTAAGGGAGACGAAGTCAAGACACTCAAATTTAAAAAGGCCGAAGCCATGATTCACAACGATGGTTGGGATCTCGTGCAAAAGTAAGACGAAAAGCCCCGGCTGGAGAGCCCGAAAACGGATCCTCGAATATATATTATGCAAAAAATCCTGATCGCTTGTCTTGCGGCTGCGCCGCTATTCGTATCCGCGGAACCACTATTGATTTCAGCTAAGGTGCTAGACCGTGCCGATAACGGAGCTGCCATCCGCGGCCTCTACGTCTATCCCTCCGTGCTTTTGGACTCCGGTGAGAGCGCTTCGATGCACATCGGCCCCAAGCTGCAATTTCCCGTGGGGGAGCAGCGCGTTGACCTCGGTGAGGGGGTGTCTAAAATGGAAACCATTTATGAAACTGTGCCCGTCGGTTTCAGTTTCACATTAAGTTATATACTCAAGGACGGCATCATCAGCTACACGGGCAAAGGTACATCGAAGATGTCGCTCGGCATTGACGGGCAGACCTCCGAGACCGCATCGCGTGACATTCTCTTTTACGGCAAGACAGAACTCGGCGGCCTAGTCGAAGCCCAATTGACGGGCCCTGACGGCAACGTGGAAGACTTCGTCTTTCACTTCGGCCCCGCTCCCGACGCGGAGTAGTCGGCTGTTTCTCGTCGGGACGCAAGTTGTCACGCCCGCGTCGTATTGCTTGTAGCCTCGGTTCTCAGAACCGGGGGGAGTTGTAGCCTCGGTTCTTGGAACCGGGTGAGTTGTAGCCTCGGTTCTCAGAACCGGGGGGGAGTTGGTGCTGCTGGTAGAGCCCTTTCACGCCCTAACTCGTGGGCGTAAAGGGGATCAGCGTGGTCAGGCGCTCAACTTGCAGTTCATATTGTGCGGCATCGTCGGGCACGAACCATTGTTTGCCTAGGCGGTTGACGATGCGCCCGTGTGAGAAATCGCCCCAGTTGGCGATGGTAATTTTACCGGAGGTATCGCTGCGGATCACCAGCACTGCATGATAGCCGCGCAGTAGGCCCGTTGTGGGGTCTTTCGGGCGCACCGTCAGAATGCCTGCCCTGTAGTTGCGGCTGATATTGAGAAAGTCTGAGCGGCTCAAGGGCGGCTGTTTGTATTCAAAATGGATGCGTGTGTGCTCCTTGCTCGCAGTGCGCACCAACTCATCGATTGCGATGACTTGCTCCACTGAGTTTGTGCCATCGGCGCGGCTGCGACTGTGGCCTTGGATGTGGTTGATGATACGATCGATCTGTTTAAACTTAAGCAGCTTATAGGCACGCGGGTCCGAGTGCTTAATGGATTCGTCGATTAAGCCGAACTTCGAATACCAGACGTAGAGGTTTAGTAGTGCCGTCGGCCCACAGCCGCCCTCAGGTTCGGGATAGTCGCTTTGGTTCTCAGAGATAAAGTAGCGGCGCAGGTCGTGCTGGATCACGCGTTCGCTACCCTGCATGCCGACTCTGTAAAAATCGTAAGCCTGCTTGCTCGGGTCCCATTTCTTTTCGGCGACATAAAAGGGGTAGTCTCCCCGGGACTGTTCGAAGCGTGTGTTTTGGTAGCGTGTATTACTAGGCTGAGCCCGTGGACGGGGGAGAGTCTCCGTCGCTGTCGTGCGTTCACTCGTCCGCTTGAGGAAGGAGCTGAAAGGCATTATCTTAGGTGCCTGCTCCGTTGCAGGCATCGGAGCAGGCTCTGGTGCGGAAGCTAGCTTGTTTATGGGCGCTGTATGTTTAACTGAGGCGGCCAGTGGGGCTGCTACCGGCGTGTGCGGGGCCGGGCCCGTTGTTTGGCTGGCTGTCGCCCCCCCCGCCGCCGCTTGCTCACGCGTAAAGGGCTCTGCCACTTGGAGCCATATAGTCAGTCCGACCACTAGCGCCGCCAGCACGAGCGCCGCCAGCTCGGGCCAGCGCCTTTGATGGCGCGCACAAACCGGGCATTGCGGGCCTCCGTCGTGGAGTCGCGCATTGCAGTAACGGCAGTTTTTGGGCTTTAATTGTTTCAATGTAGAGTCGTTTACTTGGGCTTTGGCTGGCTTCAGAGGGGGAAGTGGCTACTTCGTTAAGTAATCTTGTGCCTGAAATAGCATATGCCGAGTCGACTGCAAGCGTCCGTCGTGAGCTTATCACCTTTCGTCAAGGCGTATCGCTCCCCTCCCTCCATGCAGGATGCTCAACTACAGCAAAACTTACAGTTTAGAAAGCATGCTTCCATATTGTAAGTTAGCCAAAACTGAGTATGGTTGGCAGCGTGAATTCGAATGATCACATACCTGAGCTCGAGCCTTACGAAGACGAATACTCGGCGCAGTTGCGGCGAATTGAGAAACTCGCGCACCTGTTCGATGCTCGTTTTGAGATTCCTGGCACTAAGATTCGTTTCGGCTGGGACGGCCTGATCGGCTTGCTGCCCGGCGTCGGCGATACGCTGACCTTACTCCCACAGCTATATTTAGTATTCGAAGCACTACGCTTGAAATTGGGCCGCGCGACTCTGGTTAAAATGTTGCTGAATGTCTTGATTGACTGGTTGGTCGGCACCATCCCCGTGCTGGGAGATCTCTTCGACGTCGCCTTTAAGAGTAATTTACGCAACGCCAAGCTCGTCGCCGAGGCCATTCGCAAGAAGCGGGCGGAGGGAGAGTCTGCGTGATTTTAAGCGACTTGCTGACTATTTGTAGACGTATTTAATTTATCAAGACGTTATGATGGCCTTCTGTGGCTCTTTGGCTTTACAGCTCGTAGCTTTCTTGCATGTTGAAATAACTCATTGGTGACTATCGCCTTGAGGGTTAGTTATCATTGCTATGCAAGCTAAGCGGAACACGTCATTGGGGCATTCTTTTAAATTAAAATCTTTTGGCGTCGTTGTCGCGGTGCTGCTTGGTTGTATTTCAGTGTTTAGCTTCTATCGTGCTGAACGGGCCGCGCATGTGGAGCGTTTGAAGAGTGAGAATGAGGACGTGTTATTGTTCTCCGATGAATTAATACGCACCTACTTAGGTGTGGTGATTGAGGATTTGTTGTTTATTAGCAATTCGCGTTCTTTGCGTGATTATATCGAGAATCCGGCGGATGCGACGCGTTCGAATTTTTTGCAAGATTTGCGTAATGTCTCTATTCACAAGAAGGAGTATGCGCAATTGCGCTATCTAGATGCCAGTGGTCAGGAGCGGGTTCGAGTCGACTCTGGAGGTCAGGCTGTCGTCGAGGAGCAACTACAAAATAAGTCGAACCGCTACTATTTTAAAGAAGGCATGCAGGTGGCTTCGGGCACGATTTATATATCCCCTGTAGATTTGAATGTGGAGAACGGTGTCGTGCAGCAACCACGTGCACCGATGATACGTTTTGTATTACCGATTGATGATCCCGAACGGGGACGGCTTGGTGTCATGGTACTCAACTTCCATGCGCGTCAATTATTAGAACGCCTACGTTTGATGGGGAATGAGGCAGATTCGAATGTCGAGTTGATCAATGAGGGAGGCTATTGGCTGCTACACCCCGACCCGTCGATGGAGTGGGGCTTTATGTTTACTGAGGGATCGGCCCAAACCATGGCTAAGTTGTATCCTCAGTTCTGGCAGCAGATCCTGGCGCAAGCTTCGGGCATGTTAGAGAGTGAGGGAAGTGTCTTATTTTGGCGTAAGATTCCTATACAAAACACGGTAGGGCTTAAGTATAGGCCGGGGCAGCAGGTCGCCACGCAGTATTGGACCATGGGCTTGCGTTATGAGAGCGAGGTATGGCGGGCAATGCTGCAACCAATTGTGTCAAAATATCTGATTCTCGGCATGATCCCCATCCTGCTCGGTATCGCGGTCATCGTTTACTTGGTGCTACGTGAGCGCTATACGAAGAAGTTGAACGCACTACATCAGCTAAATACGAAAATCCTAGAAAATGCTCAAGTGGCTGTGATCTCAACGGATCCGACAGGTAAGATTACCTCCTTTAATGAGTTCGCGCAGCTACTCTCGGGCTGGGATGCGGAGGAGTTGGTCGACCAAGAGTCGGCGCTTATTTTCTATGAGCCTTTTCAGCTTGAGGAGCGTGCACAAGAAATTGGTGAGCATCTGGGGGCAGAAGTCGCGCCAGACTTTGCAGTATTTTCTACTGCGTCGTCGGCGACCGGGCGTGACGTGCGCGAGTGGATTTTTACACGTAAGGATGGGAGCAAGATTCCCGTGATCACGGCGGTCTCTGTGATTCGGGATACAGAGGACGCAGTCAGTGCTTATCTCCTAGTGGTCGTAGATATCAGCGAGCAGAAGAAGGTAGAAAGTGCGCTATTGGAAGCGCGCGAGCATGCGGAAGCCTTAGTCAAAATGAAGTCTCAGTTTTTGGCTAATATGAGCCATGAGATTCGGACTCCGATGAATGGTGTGATTGGCCTGGCAAATTTATTGCTGACGGATGATCTCAGTCAGGAGCAACGCAAGCTGGTGGAGACCTTGGTGCGCAGTGCCGATTCCTTGATGATCGTGATCAATGATATTCTAGATTTTTCCAAGATCGAGGCAGGCGCCTTGGCGCTGGAGGAAGCCTCTTTCGATTTAAGAGAGTCAATTGATAACACGCTTACTTTGTTCGCCGCGGATGCGGAATCGCGTGGCGTTGAGTTGATCAATCAAACCGCTCCGATGATTGATTATGCGCTGTGGGGGGATTCGCATCGAGTCACTCAGATACTTTCAAATTTGGTCGGGAATGCGGTCAAGTTTACTTCAGATGGTGGGGAGATCTGCCTTTCTGCACAATCCAGTCGAGTGGCCGAGGATGTCATCATGGTGCACTTCGTGGTGTCTGACACCGGGATTGGCATGGATGAGTCCGCTCAGAAAAAGATTTTCCAGCCCTTTATCCAAGCAGATGCTAGCACCACGCGTAAATTTGGTGGCACCGGGCTGGGGCTCGCCATTACCACACAATTGGTCGAAATGATGAATGGTAATATTCGCGTTGAGAGCGAGCTGGATGTGGGGACTAAATTTTATATCGATATCCCATTTTCACCTGATTTTAAGAATGTAGATCAGTACAGTCCGATTCTAGAGCGCAACTCCTTCGTCGGTAAGCGCGCCTTAGTGGTCGACGATAATTTGACCAACTTGTTGGTGATTCAAGGGCAGCTATCGAATTTGGGCTTTAAGGTGAAGACTTTTGAGTCTGCCAATAATGCCTATTTAGAGTTCGTCAATAATTCAGATTATGACTTGTTAGTCTTAGATTATTTGATGCCAGAGGTGGATGGTCTGGAGTTGGCGCGTCGTTTGAAGCGCAGCCGAGAGGGGACAAAGGCGAAGCTCGTGATGCTGAGTTCTTCGCAAGTAGTGATCGATCAACAAGAGCGAGCTTCAGCTGGAATCGATGCATATTTGACCAAGCCGATTTCGCAGCGTGAGTTGCACTCAGTCTTAAACGATCAACTCGTTCGTGGTGCCGTTAACCTGGGAAAGAAACTAAATTCTGCTGTAGAAATTAGGGCGCGTCTGAACAAGCGTTTGAATGGTCGCGAGTTGCGAATGATTATGGTCGATGATAACGAGACCAATCGTATGGTTCTCGGACTGCAATTCCGTTCGATTGGCATGAACGTGGTTACGGTCGAGAGTGCTGAAGAATTGCTAAAACGCATGGAAGCGAGCGTCTTTGATGTGATTCTAATGGACTGTAATATGCCCGAGATGGACGGTTATGAGGCGACTCAACTAATTCGGCAGCGCGAAGCCGAGGGGGTGTATGCCGAACGCCGGGTTTGGATCATTGCAGCTACAGCCTTCGCATTTGAGGATGATCGCGACAAATGCCTGGAGGTCGGCATGGACGATTACGTTTCCAAGCCCGCGCGTTTACCAGAATTGGCCCAGGCAATCGAGCGGGCCATTGATGCGCAACTGTAGTTTTTGTTACAGTGCCACGTCTTATCTCGACGACTGCATCGACTGTGACCACATCTTCGTCTGATCTTCTTTTTTAGAGACTCGCAACGCTAGCCTTTGCGCGCTCGATCTGTTGCTATCAATACTGTTATCAGTATGTAGGCCACTGGCACCAGGTAGAATGCCAGTGTCAAACTGCCTGACTGGTTGCTCATGGCTCCCATGAAGTAGGTGAACACGCCGCAGCCCGGCACACCTGCGCAAGAGAGCAGGATCAATAGCATCGTGCTGTCCAACTTTGGCATGCGGTGCGTGGCATAACTTTGTATACTGGGCCAGAAGGGGGCCGTGGCGAGGCCGGCTAAAAAAAGTAGGCCGTCGAAGATCCAAATATTGGGGCTGAGTGGCAGCAAAATACAGACCATCGTTCCAAGTGCTGCGGCAATTAGTATGAGTTTTCTCAGGCCATTTTGTGGCACGAAATAGCCGCTCGCCATGCGCCCGATCACCATGGCCAAGGCGAAACATGCGACTCCAAGTCCACTCGCCCATGCCGAGGCGTTGAAATGTAGGCGTATGTGACTGGCGCTCCAAAATGTCAGGCAAAACTCCCCGCCACCTGCCAGAAACATGGCGGCATAAAACCTCCAGAAGAGCGGAAATCTCAGTATCTGCAGTGCTTGTGTCCAGACGTTATTTAGTGACAGAGTTTGGTGGACGACGGCATGTGCCCCATGTTTAGCTGGGATTAAGATCAAGCTTGCGGCGACACAACCGATCAGTGCCACGGCCGCTGTTAATATTCGCCAAGAGACACCGAGACTTAACAGGCCGCCAGAAAGTAAGACGGTGGCCAGCACGCCGACGGACCAAAAGGAATGCGTCAGATTGATATAGCGCCCAGGTTCTTTCGGGTGTAGGTCTTGCACAAAAGGCGTGGCGATCCCTTCAATCACGCCTTCGCCGAATCCAGCGAGCACCAGTGCGCAAAATAAGATACCGTAGCTTGGAGCGATTGAACAGAGCGCGATACCTGAGCTCATTAGTAGCACGGAAGTTCCGAGTGTGGTTCGGTTGCCCCAGCGTCCGGCGATAAAGCCCACTACCAGCATCGCGAGTACCATCGGAATCGTGCGCCCAATTTGGAGTGCGCCGCCTGCAGTCATCCCCCCATCTTCGAGCGAGAAACCCAGATCATGCGTCAGTTCGACTAAGCTGACAGGCACGATCACCGAGCCTGCCGCGTAAGCGAAGAAAGTTAAAAAGGCTGCGTAGTCGTAGCGACCAAAGTGCATTGGCTGCGGACGTGATCTGGTCGGTGTGTGCGGCAAGTGCTTATAGGGGTGAAGGTGGATATATAGTAGCCCCAGCGATTGCTCGCCTTCGAGAGCAGGCTGTGATTAAGTCATCTTTATGCACCCCAGTGGGCTTGGCCGAGATGAAAAAATCCTCGTTTCGATCAGATCGAGCTCACCCCCAGCCCTCAATCTAAACTAAAGCGAAAAATGGAAATCACATCAGGTCGATAGCAACAGACATTCAGCGGCTTGTTCAACCATGGTTCCAGTTCGATTTTCGCGAGCTCAATCGACGTGAACCTTTATTGTTAGCTCTTTACACAAATATCGTCTACGGAAGACGATCACGTAACTAGAAATACCAAGAATTAATCCGACGCGATTCGCTTCGGGTACTGATACGGTTGAGGCTTCAACCACTATGCGTTGAGTATCGACAGCACCCTCAATTTGAAACTCCCACTCGAATCTTCCGCGCTCCAGATTGACGTCTGGTGCTATTCGGTTTTCAAAAATCAATAGTCCTGAGAGTTCTGAACCAGAGATATAATCTACCGGCAGAATGAGGCTTATGTATCGGCTACTGCTGTAGGAAAATGAAAAAAGGTCACCTGAGCTTTGGTCGGGGCGAAATGCAAGGTTATCATTCGTATTTCCAGTAGTATAAGGACCAAACTCTCCATCAACTTGCTCAAATATACGATACTGGTATCCATATCCAGGACTTCCATAACTTGGGAATCCAGGATTAATCCCGCCACTATTGCTTCCGAACGTTCCAGGGAAAGAAGGCATCATTGTGCCCAAGTCTATTGATCCGGAGTAGGAAACTAATAGATCATTGGATTTCTCGGTTATGTTGACTGTCATTAGACTAGCCTGAGCGATGCGGCAACTGACTAGTAAGAGTGTTAGGTATTTGATATTAAGTTTCATATTTTTTGCTTTAGCTAACGTGAAGCACTATCGAGACTGAAGCGCGGAGCGCGAAAAGAATTCATACCACTCCTTAGGTATGCCCGGCATGTTGATAACCTTATATCGTTAAAGTCCATTGTGAAAGACCTGAATAACAAATCAATCACTAGAGAAGCACAAGTGTGTGTAATCGCGAGATTTCGCGCGGAAGCAGTGCGGCTCTACCGAGGAGTCCACGATGACACCTCAACCAGCGCAGCGCAGAATAGCAACCGGCGAGCTGATGTTTCAAGTCCCGCCGAAGGGGAATTAGCATAGCGAATCGGGGGTGATGCGGGGGACGGGAGAGTTAATGCTCCCGTCTACCCGATTATGCTCAGTTAGCGAGCAGTTCAGCTCGGATATCGTTGAGTGGGGTCGTCGGTGCATCGCCCTCCGCAGCTTTCGCTTCTCTCAAGTCCTTCAGATCTTCGTAATCCTCCAAGTTCTCCTTGGTGGCCAGAAACTCTTCATCGGGAAGTATGACAAATTCCTTTTTTCTTCTTTTACAATGACTTGTGGATGTATGCTTCCTTTTCGATGTAGGACACGGTAGACTACTATTCTTTCGCCTTCAACCTCGAATAACACTCGATAATTGCCTGAATGCATCCGGTATTCCGGGGTGTGGTTGGTTAATTTCTTCACGTCACCCTGTAAATCCTCCTCCATTTGCTCAATGCGGGATCTTTAAGAACTCGTCTCCCTCTATTGCGCGGAATCGATTTCAGATCTTTGATCGCCTTCGGCTTTAACTCAGAGGACGTCCAATAAAAGCTTAAATGCGTAATTTGGGCTGTACGAAAGTGCTCGAATCTCGCATATAGTTTGGATGCGAGAAAACTACCCAAGC
>NZ_JARXHW010000033.1:0-54322 GCF_031127805.1 Thalassobacterium maritimum
AGTGCAGTGTCGACCCGACACTGCACTACTTTGAATGATTCGCTCCTGTAAGCGTTGGGTTCACACGATCTACGCAAACCCGATACACAAAGCTGATTACAATTACTCGCCTGCGGCTTCTGTGGCCTCGACAGTTTCACGCTCAGCCTTCTCAGCCAAGAGATCCATCGCCTTACCGAGAATAATCTCGCTGCGCATTTTATTGATGCGGTTTTGATCCTTCTGAAGCTCTTTAACCAGCTTTTCAGGGTTTTGTCCTGTTTGCTGTGCTTCCATCATGATCATGCGGCTGAAATCTTCATTCTCAACCTTGATCTTTTCCTTTTCAGCGATCTTGGAAAGGATGAGGCGAGACTTCAGGCGGTCATGAGCAGCCTTGCTAGCACCCTCGTGCAGTGAGTCTTTGTGCTTTTCAAATTCTTCAGCCGAGACGCCTTGTTGCATATTGCGCTGCATAAAGTCACGCAAAACAGCTTCTGTTTCGCTCTCAACACCGCTTTCCGGGATGGGGAAATCAACCGCCTTAAGCAAGGCTTCAGTGATTTGCTGACGCTCCGAGTTTGCGTTCTGCTGCTTCTTCTGGTTTTCGATGTTTTCGGCGATCTTAGTGCGCAACTCAGCTTCGTCCTTAACTTGTAGGCTAGTGAAGAAAGCTTCGTCCATTTCGGGCATGACCTTCTCGCGCACTTCCTTAGCTTCGATCGTGTAGACCGCAGTCTTACCAGCGAGTGCTTCAGGCTGGAAATCTTCAGGAAACTCCATAGTCACTTCCTTGCTGTCGCCCGCTTTCATACCGACGAGGCCATCCACCACAGCGCGGACGCCAGGTGCGTCTTCGTTGCCAGCTTCCTCCCAAGTAGTCTTTTGTGTGCCAAACATAGGTGCCTCAGGCACCAGATCAGCAACCAACTCGTCGCCGATCTTACCTTCGTAGCCACATTGCACGTAGTCGCCCTTTTCAGCAGCCTTTTCAGCTACATTGTATTCGGCACGCTGGCTAAGAATTTGATCCAGCATCTTAGTGACATCTTCGTCAGTAGCTTCGGTTGGCGTGTTGGTCACCTTCAGGCCTTCGTAAGCAGGCACATCGAACTCAGGCACAACGTCCACGGTGAAAGTAACCACTGCGTCTTGGCCGCCAGCAATTTCGCCCTCGTCAAGTTCGACAATGGTAAATACTTCAAAATCAGCGCCCGCAACACCCTCTTGGTGTGCTTGAGAGACGACACGCTGATTCAGCTCTTGCTTGATATCCTTAGCAAAGCGTGTGCGCACCATGTTTTCAGGTGCTTTACCAGGACGGAAGCCTGGGATCTTGGCTTGACGCTGAAAATCCTTAATAAGTTTCGCCTCGAGCTCAGTTACTTCTTCGGAAGTGACTGTCACGGCGATAGTTTTGCGAGTTGCGTTGATGTCTTGAACGTCGGTTTTCACGGTGTGTATGTGTGTTGAATGAGGTGGGCGATAAAACACGCCGCACTGGAAAAAGCGGGCGATTAGAGGGCAAAGGCATTTTACGGTCAATGCCTATATTGCAGTCGAAGTGCCCCGAAACGCATTTAATTGAGCCCAGCGAGTCTAATTAGACTAGTGGACACCACTGGCTGGGCTACTGGACGAGACTACTTGGACTGCGAGGGAGCGGTGGCCACATAGAGCAGCACCAGCAGATTCAGTCCTGGTACCAGCATGAGCAAGGTCCAATAAGCAGGCTTGTCCATATCACGCAGGCGCTTCAGCATCTGCATGAGCCCTGCGAACAAGCAGAACATCGCGATGACGATGCCCACAAATGGTCCGAGAGGGCTATAATTGCCATGATGCCAATGATCAAAATAATCAACAGCAACCTTAGTCACCCCCAGAGTTAAGAGGACAAGCAGCACGACGCGCACAATAAATACGAAGCGGCCGATCCGGCCTTCGGAGCTAATAAAAGTATCTTTCATAGTAGAGAGTAGCAGTGGTAATTACGCGATGTTTACGATTCGCACAAGGAGCGCAATAAAAACCCACCACGTATTGCACAGAGGAGTATTTTGACCTTATAAGAGTGAATTCAACCGGTAATTAGGTAAATTCCGGTAAATTGGCATAACGCCAACCAGCAGTTAACACCACACCACCGATGTCTTGGATCGCCCTCAGTATCTGCTCCGCTCTTCTACTTGGTCTCTATGACCTAGCCAAAAAACACGCACTGCGCGATAACGCGGTCCTGCCGGTGCTCTTCTTTGGGATCGTCACCAGCGCGCTGGTGTGGAGCCCCTTCGTGCTATGGTCTCACCTATCCCCGCTCAATTTCCCTTCGGCCCAATTCCTAGTGACACCACTGGCAGCGCACGAGCACCTGCTCTTATTTTTAAAGTCAGCACTCGTCGCGGGCTCTTGGATATTTGGCTATTTCGCACTCAAGAACTTACCGCTCTCGATTGCGGCTCCCATCCGGGCCACCAGCCCCCTATGGACCATTTTGTTGGCCGTCTTTCTGATGAGCGAAAGTCCCAGCCCAAGACAATGGCTGGGCATTGCTATCGTGCTGGCAGCATTCTATGCTTTCTCCTTTGTTGGTAAACTCGAGGGCATCCACTTCAGCCGCGACAAATGGGTCGCTTACATGATTGCCGCCACGCTCATTGGTGCCTGCAGCGCTATTTACGATAAGTTCCTCCTGCAAACGGCACAGATCGAACCAGCCACCGTGCAAGCTTGGTTCTCCATCTATCTGGTCGTGGTCATGGCGCCCTTTTATGCACTATGGCTGCGTGGCGCCTGGCCACGCGGCAGCTTTGAATGGCGCTGGTCAATCCCGCTCATAGGACTCCTACTCCTCTTAGCGGATTTTCTATATTTTACCGCCATCGCGCAGCAAGATGCCTTGATCGCCGTCATCTCTCCCATCCGGCGGGGCGCCGTCGTCGTCACATTCCTAGGCGGCATTTTAATTCACAAGGAACTCAATTTTAAGCCCAAGGCGCTCTGCATCGTCTGCCTATTATTCGGCATCGTGCTGATGAAACTGGGCAGTTAGCCGACAACGGTGACGCGTAAACATCAAGCAGTCTCGCGCATTTCAATTCGCTCAATTGCCCATTGCGCGTGCTCAGCCACCATTGAATCGCCCGCGCCGACGACCACTTCAAGTGCGGGCAAGTCGGCAGCGCCCCCCACATTTCCCAGCACCACGCAAATATTACGTTTGAAGCGATGCAGTTTGAGCCGGCGCAAAGGCGAGCCCTGCATCCGCTCCGAAAAGGTCGCCTCATCCCAAGCCAACATCTCGGCCAAGCTAGGCAGCTCGCGCGCTGCAAACTTCGGCTCCACCGTCGGCACCGCCCACTTGTTCCAGGGACAAACATCAAGGCACTCATCGCAGCCATAAAGCCGATCGCCGATGGCTTCACGGTACTGCAGCGGGATGGCCCCCTGATGCTCGATCGTGAGATAAGAAATACATTTGGACGCATCCAACTGATAAGGAGCTGTGATCGCTTGTGTCGGGCAGGCGTCGAGGCAACGTGTGCAAGTGCCACATCGATCCTTCAGCTTTTCTCCAGTCGGCAGCTCCAGCGTAGTGACGATATTTGCGAGAAAATTCCAAGTGCCCCGCTTGGGCTCGATCAAAATCGTGCTTTTCCCCTGCCAGCCTAAGCCTGCGGACTCCGCAATCGGCTTTTCTAATAAAGGCCCGGTGTCCACATAGGGCCGTTGCTCGCCGCCATACTCCTCACGTAGGATACGACACAACCGCTTCAAACGGCGCAGCATAAAGTTGTGATAATCGTCGCCCAGCGCATACTTCGCCACTCGGTAGCCACGTTCCGGCTCTGGCTGGTAGTAATTGAGCGCCAAAGAGACAATCGACTTCGCCTCGCGCTCTGGAATCAGGCGATCCGGGTGCAGGCGCCGATCATTATTGCGCTCCATCCAAGACATGGATCCGTGTTTTCCATCCGCGATCCATTGCGTATAGTATTCACGTCTCAGTTCTAAAGGAACGGCAGTCACCCCCAGCGAGTGAAAGCCCAAGGCTTCCGACTCCTGCTTTAAATGAGCTAAAATAGTATGGTTAGACGGGGACACGCGCTGCAATATGCGAGGCCTCTGGCCAGAGTCCAGCCCTCGGATACAGATAATTCTGCGATTGCGCAGCCCCGTCCGCAAAAACGAACCAACATAAGATCAATTGATCGTTTTTTGACCTCGGAAGATTCAATTATACCGCCATGATCCTATCTGTTAACTAACAACCCACCTTCGAAGAACACACAGCTACCGTGATTGGACGCATCCCCACTTCTCCGCCACTAGCCGAGAAAGTACAGACTCACCCACTTCTTTTCAACCTATTGATGATGCTCATCGGATGGGCATCCTCCAGCGTAGGCTTTCAACTAGCGGCGATTGAGGGCAATATATCCCCCGTATGGCCCCCGAGTGGCTTCGCTGCAGCAGCGATTTTCCTAGGCGGCTACCGTCTTATCCCAGGCATTCTAGCTGGAGCATTTGCCGCGAACTCTGGCAATGATATCACACTATTGAGTGCCTTTGTCATCGCAATTGGAAGTACAGGCGAAGCCGCCGTTGCCTGCTGGTTCCTCGGACGGATTCGCTCACTAGGAGCGCAATTAGGCCCATACTCGATTCCAATTTGGATCCTAGGCACATCCCTTTTTGCACCCATGGTCGCAGCCACAATTGGCAGCCTGAGCATCATGCATTTGAATACATATGCCGAGCCGCTAAACTTTTGGCATCTAGCACTAACTTGGCTCGCTGGTGATGCCATCGGGATATTGATCATCGTTCCAGCTATATTGTCATTCACAATACCGAAATTATCGATCCAGTGGTTCATAAAATTAGCATGCCTCAGTACTCTAACTCTCTTAGTTTATTTTTTCTTATTTTTTGCTCAACCAAGCTCTGCATATTATTTCCTCGCCTTTGCACTACTCATACCAGCATGCAGTTTATTCGGCAAAGAGGGCTGCGCCCTAAGCACACTCAGCTTTGCAAGCTTTGTTGTGATCACAATCATTACCCAGCCAACAACAAACCCCTTCGCCTCATCCAACAATGAGCTACTCTCTCTAGTTGCCTTTTTAGTCGCCTTATCGGTCACCTCATTAACGGTAGCATCGTTATATAAAAGAGGTCGCTTCACGGTCTCCTCTACATTATTAATCGCCGGCTGGGCGACCAGCGGGATCGTATACGTAATATTGCAAAATGCCTCCACTAAGGTTGACGAAGAAAACTTCACTAGACTCATCCACGATATCGAAACTGCAGTCACAGCTAGACTCGATACCTACGTGAACACTTTAATCGCAGGTGCAGGCATCTATATCAACTCAGAGGAGCTTCGACCAGAGGAATGGCGCTCCTTCGTCAAGCATTTGAAAATCGTCGAACGCTATCCAGGCATCAATGGAATTGGCTTCATCCAGCCCTTCAATGATACTGAGATTGAGAACTTCGTAGCTCGTAAGCGAGCCAGTGGATTCTCTGATTTCAAGATCAAAGAAGTGCCCAAGGTAGAGCGTCCGCCTGTAGGTGTATTGGGTTACGAGCACTACATCATCACCTACATTGAGCCACTCAAAATAAATCACCAAGCTCTCGGACTCGATGTCGCTTCCGAAATTAACCGACAAACAGCGGGCCAACAAGCTAGAGACAGCGGAGAAGCTGCCATGACGGATCGTATTATCCTAGTGCAAGACGGCAAGTCGCGCCCTGGTTTTCTGGTCTTTTACCCCATGTATCGTCCAGGAGCAGAGACAAACACAATTGAAGAACGCCGCCAATCCTTCATCGGCTGGAGCTATGCTCCTTTTATCACAGAAGTCTTTTTAGAGGGCGTCCTAGGCAATCGTGAAGATCAAATCCGCTTCAGCATTTACGATAACGCAATGATTAGCTCCAGCAGCTTCGTTTATAGTACAACTGGAGCCAAGGCAAGCCATACAAGCACTGACTACTCTCACATAAGCACCTTAAGATTAGCCAACCAAACCTTCAGCTTTGGTTGGAATCGAGGCACCAGTTTCCAGCAACAAGAAACCGCATCTGCTACAATCGCAGCTGCAAGCCTAGCCCTCGGAACCTGTTTATTAGTCGTTATTGTCGCAAACCTACAATCGACCAACCTTAGAGCTCAAAAGATCGTTGAAGAACGCACACAAGAATTAAACGCAGCCAATGATCAACTACAAAACGAAGTTAAAGAACGTCAAAAAGCTGAGTCCGAGGCAAAACATGCACACTATATCGCAGATGCGGCAAACCAGGCTAAAAGCGAATTTCTCGCCACAATGAGTCACGAAATACGCACTCCGATGAATAGCGTAGTCGGCTTTGCAGAGCTACTCTGCGCGAGTCAACTCAATGCCGACCAGCGCCTTTGGGCGACCTACATTCAATCCTCAGGAAACTCCTTACTCAGCCTAATCAATGACATTCTCGATTTTTCAAAGATTGAGGCTGGTAAATTTGAATTGGAAAGCATTCCTTTCTCGATTCACAAAGCACTCGAAGAAGTCGCCACCGGTTTGGAGCCGATCGCCGCTCAAAAAGGACTACTTCTAGACCTAAAGACCAACGATACACTCCCCGCAAAAGTCATCGGCGATCCAACTCGACTCAAACAGGTCATCACAAATCTCGTCGGCAACTCGCTCAAATTTACCAAAACAGGCAGTGTCATCATCTCCGCAGACTGGCGAGGCACCCCGAACGATGGAGTCGCCGCCATCACGGTCACAGACAGCGGCATTGGCATTCCACAAGACAAAGTCAAAAAACTATTTCAACGATTCTCGCAAGTGGACAGCTCTACCACACGTCAATATGGTGGCAGCGGCCTAGGACTTGCGATCTGTAAACGTATCATCAATTTAATGAACGGCGAAATCAAGGTCGAGAGCGTCGTCGGCAAAGGCACAATCATGCACTGCAACATTCCCTTCACAGCATCTCTACAGACAAAAAGTGGAACTACCAAACCACCCTTCGCGAGCAATCCAATCAAAGGTAAAGACGAGAACGCACTGAAGCGACGCGTCTTGGTGGTCGACGACAACGCAGTCAACCGCAGGCTAGCTCAAACAGTCTTACGCCGCTTGGGTAACGAAGTTACTACCGCAAACAATGGGGTCGAAGCGATCGAGCAGGTCACTCAGCATTATTACGATATCGTATTTCTCGATTGCCAGATGCCGATCATGGATGGATATGTAGCCACCCAGAACATTCGCAAGCTAGAGGCTGAAGGTAAAATCCCAGGCAGCCAACACGATACGCCACTGCCCATCATTGCACTGACAGCCAACGCCTCAGAGAAAGATCGCCTTGCCTGCCTCGCCAGCGGCATGGATGACTACATCAGCAAGCCAGCTAAAATAGATGATTACCGCGCCGCTTTTCAAAAACTGGAATCCAGCAAACGCCGTGCACCCGAGCGCAGTTAACAAATTATTATATGAATAGAAACACCCCTCCTCCGATGCAAAGAAACCCTCTGGATGATATAGACTGGGATGCCTTGCGGCGTTATAGAAAGCTCTTCTTGATCGTCCCACTCCTGTTCATCGTTGCCCTGGGTGCCTTGTCGAGTTACTACATAGTGCAGCCCGAGGAAGAGGCGGTCGTCAAACGCTTTGGTCGAGTGGTCGCACTCAAACAACCAGGGCTCCACTTCAAACTCCCCTTCGGCATCGACACGGCGCAAATGGTGCCCACCGCCCGCGTGCTCAAACAAGAGTTCGGTTTTCGCACTCAAGGCATCGACGGGCGCACTAGCTACCGTAAAGATCAAGCACACCGCGACGAATCGCTAATGTTGACCGGCGACTTAAAAGTCATCGATGTAGAATGGGTGGTCCAATACCGAGTCAGTGATCCGGATAAATTTCTACACCGCGTGCGCGCGCCAGAAGTCACCCTGCGGGATGTCTCCGAATCGGTCATGCGCCGTATTGTGGGGAACAGCCTCGGTAGCGACGTGCTCACAGAGAAGCGGGTCCATGTGGCCAACACCTCCCGCATCGAACTCCAAAAAGCAATGGATTACTTCGATCTGGGCATCCAAATCAGCACCATTGAGTTGCAAGATGTCACACCTCCTGGCCCGGTAAAACCGGCTTTCAATGAAGTGAATCAAGCCGAGCAAGAACGCGAACGCTTCATCAACGAAGCCGAAAAACGCCGCAACCAAGTGGTGCCACGCGCGGAAGGCGAAGCACGCCAAGTCATCGCCGAAGCACAAGGCTATGCTGCTAAACGCGTGAATGACGCGAAGGGTGAAGCCGAACGCTTCACCGCCGTGTATCAGGCCTATCGCGACGCACCCGACGTCACCCGACAACGCATGTATCTTGAAATGATTGATGATGTGCTGCCCCAAGCCGGCAAAATTTTCATCATGGACGAAAATCAAACCGCCCCTCTGCCACTGTTAAACTTAGGTGATGCCCGGATGTCACTGCCCGCCAATCGCTAGTCATGAATAATAAACAAATACCATTTATCGCCGGGCTCATTTTGCTAATCGCAATAGTCATCGGCCTACGCGCTTCGATCTATATTTTAGACGAAGCCGAACAAGCCGTCATCGTGCAACTCGGCGCTCCCGTCGGCGAGCCTGTGACCACACCAGGTCTGCACTTCAAAACACCTTTTATTCAAGAGGTGCGTCGCTTTGACAAACGAGTGCTCTCATGGGATGGCGATCCCAACCAAATCCCAACGCGTGGCGAGCAATTCATCTCAGTGGACACCACCGCTCGATGGCGCATTGCCGATCCACTAATCTTCATGCAGCGCGTGCAAAACGAACGCGGTGCCACCATGCGCCTCAATGATATTTTGGACTCGGTCGTTCGAGATAAAATCTCTTCCACCGACCTCGTTGAAATTGTGCGCTCCAAAGATTGGAAAATCAGTGAAGCTGACCTCGCACGCGTGCAACTCAGCGGCGAAGACGATGAAGAAATCCTACTCCAAGAGGTCCAAACCGGCCGGCAGGAACTAGTCAAATCCATCTTCGATCAAGCCGCCAGCCAAATGCCGGAATTGGGCATCGAACTGGTCGACATACGCATCAAACGCATCGACTATGTCGAAGCAGTCGAACAGCGTGTCTTCGACCGTATGATCGCCGAACGGCAACGCATCGCAGAGCAATTCCGCTCTGAAGGACAAGGCCGGGCGGCCGAAATCGACGGCGACACCAAACGCTCGCTGGCGGAAATACAATCTGAAGCGAACCGCCAAGCCGAGGTCATACGTGGCCAAGCCGATGCCGAAGCCTCACGCATCTATAGTGAAGCCTTCGGAGCCGACCCAGAGTTTTACGCCTTCCTACGTACCTTGGAAAGTTATCCCAAGACAGTTGGCCCCAGCTCTACCTTGATACTTGGAACTGACTCCGAATACTTCCGCTATCTGCGTGATGTAAGCGTGCAGAAGAGTCAGGCGGAGTAGCAGTCACTTCGAGAACAGGCTCATGCGGTACCCGCGTGGAGTCAGTCCGGTATAGCGCTTAAAAACACGGATAAAATACGATGGTTCATTAAAACCGGAAGCCCACCCGACCTCGGCGACATTATGCCGCGTCTCCTTTAATAGATTCTTCGCCAGTGCGATACGCTCTTGCGCGATCCATGCCATCAATTTGAGACCGACAACTTGATGAAACTGCCGCGACAAATGATCGGGCGTGCAAGCCAGCGCATCCGCAATCTCACGCACGCTCAAACTTGTCTCATTTAAATGAATACGTACATACTTGCGAGCCTCCACCACAAGTGGCGGCTCAATCACTCGCCCCGCGTCTGGCGCTCGTCCGAGCTCATATAGCACACCCAGTAAAAAAGCATCCACCAGAGAACGAACAAAATCCACTCGGTCAGGTTCAGGTAAACTATGATGTTCCGCAAGGTCATCTAAATAGCGCATCCACTCAAAAGCTCGCACACGTTTCTCCCACAGCAAAGAGGGCTCACTTAAAATACGTCGCTGTGGGTCCGCACGCCCCTCCAGGATAAAGCTCTGCCCCACCACCAAGACACGGTACGGTCTTTTTAAGTCAATCGGTGTTTCCGCATGGGGTAACCCACGCGGTATCACGCACATATCGCCATTGTTTAAACGAAAACTCGCCCCAGGACATACAAAATCAGTCGCTCCGCCAGTCTGTATAAAGAACTCTGGCTCGGGATGAAAAAACGCATTCTCTTGCCGCGTATGTAACTGACAACGCTCCGGTAAATGGACACGAACCCGGCCAGCTCGCAATCGTTTCAAATGCAAGCGAATCAGCTGCGAAAAGTCTTCCTTAACTCTATCTTCCGAGAATACGGCCATGCGGGTTTTGTACTATAATTCACAGATCTGTGCGATTCTTTAATCTCGGTTTATCCAATTTCATAACTGTAATTCCATAGATCAATCACAACCGATCTCTTACAAAATAACCACGCGCCCCCCACACACAAGCGAGTCCTATGAACACAAAAATCCAAGTCACTGTCTGGAATGAATTTCGCCATGAAAAGTCGAATCCCAAAGTCGCGAGCATCTACCCCGAAGGCATGCATACGACGATCGCAAACTTTCTCGGGAAAGAGGCCGACTATGAGCTGCGCACCGCCACGCTAGATGAGCCGGAACACGGACTCGGCGGAGAGGTATTAAGCCACACTGACGTACTGATCTGGTGGGGCCACATGGCACATGGTGAAGTATCCGATGCAATTGTGGAAAAGGTTAAAACCCGCGTATTGGAAGGCATGGGCTTAATCGTACTCCACTCGGGTCACTACGCTAAAATATTCAAAGCACTCCTCGGCACCACCTGCTCCCTGAAATGGCGTGAGTCCACCGATAAAGAACGCTTGTGGAACACCATGCCCTCACATCCAATCTTACAGGGCATCGGCGATTACTTCGAAATTCCACAAGAAGAAATGTATGGTGAACCCTTTGGAATTCCTCAGCCCGATGAGCAACTCTTAATCTCATGGTTTACCGGCGGCGAAGTCTTTCGCAGTGGTGCCACTTGGACACGTGGCCACGGTAAGATTTTCTACTTCCGCCCGGGGCACGAAACCTACCCCACCTACCATCAAGCGGAGGTACAAAAAATCATCACTAACGCCGTGCGCTGGGCCAGACCAAGTGTTTGCATTCCCGACAATTGCCCCAACAGCCCTGCACTGGAACCCCTGCCAGAGGACCCCGAAGCGGACAATCGTCCCACCATCGGACACAAATAAAATTCTCAACGCTCCATTCTAATGCCCAAGAAAAAGACTTCCCCCATTCGCGTCGCCATTATCGGCACTGGCGGCATGGCACTCTTCCACGCGCGCAACTTCGCTCAAGTAGCTGACTGTAAACTGGTCGCAGGCGTTGATACGGATCCGAAACGCCTCGCAGCCTTCGCTGCTGAGCACAGCATCACCGAGACCTACACAACCACTGCAGAACTACTCGCTAAATCTGAAATCGACGCCGTCTCCATCGTCACCCCCGACCCATTCCACAAAGCCATTGCGCTGGAATGCCTGGCCGCCGGCAAGCATGTGCTCTGCGAAAAACCACTCGCGCTGAACTATCCCGACGCCAAAGCCATGGCCGACGCCGCTGACAAAGCAGGAGTGATCAACATGGTCCACTTCACTTATCGTAATTGGGCCCCGCTACAAAAGATTGCCCACATCGTACAAACGGGCAAAATCGGAGAAATTCGTCATATCGAAGCTAGCTATCACCAATCCTGGCTGGTCAGTAAACAATGGGGCGACTGGCGCACCAGCCCCAACTGGCTCTGGCGCCTCGATAGTGCGCATGGAAGCAAGGGCGTATTGGGCGATGTCGGCGTCCACATATTAGATTTTGCTACCTACCCTGCCGGCAAAATTAAGGAAATCTATTGCCAGCTCAAAACTTTCAAAAAAGCCCCTCGCAACCGTATCGGTAAATACAAACTCGATGCAAACGACACTGCCGTCATCACAGTAGAATTTGCCAACGGCGCGCTCGGCAGCATCCAGACCACTCGCTGGATGACCGGCCACCTCAATCGACTTTTTCTGAAAATTTCCGGCACAGCAGGCAGTGTGTCTTTCGACTCAGCACTCAGCGAAACGGCCTATACCATTTGCAAGGGCGCCGATATCGAAACCGACACCTGGAAAAGCGTTCAAGTCAAAGACACGCCGCACCTCCAACAACGTTTTATCAAGAGCATCCGCACGGGCGTGCAAGACCAGCCTGATTTCCGCCGTGGAGCCGAAATCCAAAAACTGCTCGATGCCAGCTTCAAGTCAGACGAATTAAGGACCCCCATCCGCGTGCGCTAGCAGACACATGCGCCCGAGATACTCGGCCCCCGCCCAAGGATCCGCCCCGCTGGTAGTAATCAATCTCGGCGGATTTCGGGGCGGCCCACATGCCAGTCTCGGTATTGCCCCGGAGGCCCCACCTCGCCTGCGACGGCGGCGCGCGCAATGTTACTTAATTCCCGTGCACTCACAAAATGCACAATAAAGTCACGCCCGTCGTTGTAGCGCTGCAGCAGATGCCGATACATCGCTCGCATGCGCTCCCCCAATAAAACTTCTGCATTGCGCTCCACGCATCCATGAGTGTGCATTTTAATAAAAATCCAATTTTCTCGCCCAAGCACATGCACTTGTTGCCGAATCCAAAGGTCAACACGCTCAGGCGTGGGTATATTGCCGCCAGAAATATCTGCATTTTCGATCCGTGGAATTAAGCCAAACTTGCGGCTATGCCAGTTCAGACCAACCGGCCCTTGAACCAACAGGAGCTCGTTATCGTCAGGAGCAAGGCCCACTTCTAAGCGACGACCGAAATCATGCGATCGCGGCGCTCCTCCTCGATCTTTGGCCCAATATAAATCATTACAAAAGTTACGAGGCTGAGTGGACGAAGGCACCGACGGAAAAGTAAAATCCGCGTAACAGCCCGTCTCACGCAAAATATCGAGCTCATTGTTCACCCCACACCAATCCCCATCGGGACGCGAATTACATAAGGCCCAATTACCATGGATGAAGCCATACTTCGGTAGCCCATTACGATCCTTTCCCAAGATTCCAAACTCGCGATGCAAATAATCCCGAAACTCGATCAGCTGAGCTCGCAGGCCCGCCTCCGTATCGTCACGATGGTGCAAGTGCACTTCCATTTCCGCGCTGCCCTGCTCTAATAATGGCAATAATTGTGGCACATAACGCGTCGCCCCTTCCGGCGCTTCGGCTGGATAAAAGATCGAGTGACAGGGCTGGCGGCCATCCGCATCGCGAAACTCGGCTGCAAGTCGAGGCCACTCCTGCAACCAACGTGCCACCCGCTGATCACCGATAGCTTCCGTCTGCGAAGCAGCCGGAGACAGTGGTTCATAATGATCACAGAGCGCGAACATTATATGCACAGGCTGCGAACTCAGTTCCCGTCGGCGCCTAAAAACTGAGCGCACATAAGGGATGAGCCACTTATCAATTGCTTTCATATCTATTTAAATTCCTCCATAGTCAGCTTCGATGCATCTTGCGTCATCACATCGGCCAAAACCTGAGCGGCTGCCTCCCAAGTGAATCCAGACATTTTTGCAGCAATCTCCGCGCGGTCAAATCTAGTCTGCTTTAACTGCCGTAATGAATGAGCAAGTCCTGCCACGATCTCCGTCTCTTCAGTGGAATTAACATCCACCACAAAACCATTGCTACCCAACTCAACTAGATGCGGCACTTCCCCCACCGCAGTGGCCACCACAGGGCAACCACATGCCAAAGCCTCAATCACCACGTTGGGCATGCCCTCAGAGCGACTACACAAGCAGAGCGCCGTAGCTAGACGCATGCGCTCGGCTACAAAACTGGGAGCTTGACGCCCCCACCAATCGATTCGGTCCGCGATGCCCAGTTGCCCCGCTAGTCGCTCCAGCTCCCCAGCTAAAGGTCCCGCACCGATCATGCTTAAGCGCCAGCCCGCGCCGAGTTCAGGCGCAGCGGCTGCAAAAGCCTGTAACAAACGAGCGGGCGCTTTCACATCGACTAAGTTGCCCACAAACAAAATTTCATTTGCCGAGTCCTCCGAAGCAGCTGCTTTATAAGCAAATAGTTCGCGCTCCACACCATTATTAAATGCATGTACGCGCTCCGCGGGAAGCCCCGCATCCAGCATATCGCGCCGCAATTGGCTTCCAGGGCAAAATACATGTGGCGCAGTCAGTAAGCAGCGTTCAACCAGCGGCTTAAATTTACTTTGTCGCATTCTCACACGAAAGTCTGAGCCTAAAACAAGCACCGAATACGGCACTCCCAGTGCCTCACAGACAGGTGCCATCGCCACCGCATCGGGATACACAAAACCTAGCACCACATGCACTGGCTCCTCCGAAGCGGCAATACGCTGCCGCAGCAGTCCTGTAACTGCAGCCTGATAAAAGCGCCAATGCTGGTGAATTGCAAAACCAGGCGTATACCAGTGCCGCGGGTGCCAAACCGTGATGCCATCCATCGTTTCCATACGCGGAGGCATGTCCCGCTTGCCAGGAAACCAAGGCAACGGTGCAATTACTTCCACTTCATGTCCCAAGCTTCGCAAAGCCTGAAAATGCCGCTGATTATAAAGAGCACGCATGGGCTCTTTGCTATGTGGATACAGATTACTGACTAATAGGATACGCATCTTAGCCCATCGAGTTCATCACTCGAATACTCAAATAAATAAAAACCATCGAGGTAACACTCAAGCACGGCCAGATCCACCACTTACGCTCCCCAATCAAACAGTAATCGTTCAGTGGCCGCACACCAGTCTGCCGCGCGACCAAAGTGTAACATGCCGCACACATGGCGAAGATCACAAAAAACGGCAACTGGTAGGTTCGAGAGAGGAAATAGCCTGATAGGTACATCCCAGCCAAGCCTGGCACCAAACACTTCAACCACAAGCTGAGATGCCGATCCTCTGTGCTTTCAGTCTTGAGCTCCGCCATCTGCCACAAGGAGATAAATGCAAAGGCAAGGCAGCTAAACCAAAAGATATACCCAAAAGTCCCAAGTTCAGAATATGCATGAACATACGAATTATGCACCGATCGATTTTTAGGAATATAATCCGTAATCATACCATAGCCGACTCCGAACACAGGCTTATGAATGAAGGCGTAATTCGCCTCTCCCCAAAAGTTCACGCGCTCTCGCATCGAGTCGTCCATCAAACCACCCGAGAAACGAGACGGCAAAAATATCGTGATCAGGAAAACACCACAAAAACAACAAAAGGCAAACTGCTTGACCGACATCATTTTCCGGAAAGCAACACCAGCCGTCACCACCAAAGATAAAAAGCCACCGCGCGACTCAGTTGTAAAGATCGCCCACACAATCGTAATCAAAACAATCATGGCTGCGATCCGCAGCAGAAAATTACTGTAGCGAATCAACACGAATACTGTGAGCGGCAGAGCTAAGGTCAGCAATTGTGCCGTATCATTGGGATCACTGAATATACCAAAATAGTGAGCCTGATACACAAATTCATCTGAACCAGGAATGGGGCGAATCAATGGTTCCGACCCTCCAAATCCAGTGCCGGTTTGAATTTGAAGGATACAATTCACAGAGATAAAACAGCACATCAAAACCAAAAATAGGGTGAAAAGCTCCAATCGTTTCACAGTATTTAAGTTAATCCACAAGACCACAAAGGTAATAAATATCTTACCAAAATCAGTGACAGACGATACAAAGCCAGACAGGTAGGTATTGGCCAAGTGCGACATCGCCACCGAGAAAAACAAGCCCCCCATCAAGATCCACCAAGGGTTCCGTTTGTCCGGCATCTTTAGCGTCTTGCCCATTACCTCCAAAGCACAAAATCCAATCGCGAGCGCCTGTGTCAGCAAGACTGGTCGAAAGACCTCCAGCATCGGTAATGCCCAATCCTGCGGCCGAATGATCAGGAAAAACAGGTAAATACAGATGAAGAAAAAAGACATGCTAAACGGAGCTAGAGTACCTCGGCGCAAATAAACAGCCCTTCAAGAAACCGCTGCCCCAAGCTAAATGCATACAGACAATCGCCCGCAGCACACCCAGCTGCAGCTCAACTGGCACCCGCGGGCCGCGCAATTGCATCCCCATGCATAGAGCCGCTGCATAGCCAAGTAAGATGCATGGCAACAGTAAGAAGCCCAATGGATGCAAAAACACGCCTGCCATCAAGGAGGCGTAGAGCGACAAGGCGAAAACCAGCACCAAAACGGGCGGCATCAGCTGACGCACGCGTAAGGTCGACGGATAGCGTCGCGCCATGCGCGCCTTCCAATAACCGTAATTATTGTATTGCTGCCACAATCTAGCATAGGTCGGACGTGAGAAGTAAACACAACGAATCTCCGGGTCAAAATACACGACGCCCCCACTCTGGCGAATCCTTACGTTGAGCTCGTAGTCTTCGTTCGCCAGCAAGCTCTCGTCATAGGCTCCCACACGGCGGAGTGTCTCCGCTCGAAAGCATCCGTAAGGCACTGTATCCACTTCGGCCGCCTCGCCACCGGAGCGATAACTCGCACCGCCCGAGCCGAGTGGGTGCCCCGCCGCAATCGCAATCGCTCGTCCAGCAACAGTCTCCACCGAGGATTGCACCTCCCACTGCCCGCCCACATTATCCGCACGCCCCGCTTGGATATGTGCCACACAGCGCGCCACATAATCCTTCGCGGGGATCGCATGCGCATCCATACGTAAAATAATGGGCGCCGTGGCAGCCGCAATGCCTAGGTTCAAAGCATGTGGGATCTTACGCGCAGGGTTATCCAGCACTTGTAGCTGCAACTCGGGGTGCTGCTGCGACCAGTTTGCGATCACCTCTCGCGTCGTATCGGTCGACAGTCCATCAATGATAAAGACCTCCATCAAAGACGCCGCAAAAGTCTGCTGCAGCAAGGCGTTCAGCGTGCGCTCGATCGTCGCCTCTTCGTTGAAGCAAGGAATAATCACGCTCACCTGCGTCGTTTCTTCTGTCAGTTCGACTTCCATACAATACTTGAATACGCCCTCTATTTCGCGACAGGGTCACCGTAGATCTTAATGACTTTTGCGGGTACCCCAACTGCAGTCGCGCCATTGGGCAAATCTTTAGTCACCACCGCGTTCGCGCCGATCTTCACGTCGTCCCCGACCTTCACGGCACCGATAATTTTGGCCCCTGCCCCGATAAAGACACGACTCCCGAGTTGGGGTGCTTGGCGCCCTTCGGCTCCAATCGTCACTTGATGCTCAATCATGATGTCATCACCGCCACGCACTTCGCCATTGATCACAATCCCCTGACTATGAATTAAAACCAATCGCTCTCCAAACTCCGCCCCACGCCCGATGATGCATTGACCAAACCAAACGTTCAGTTTGTTAAAGATCATCGTCAGAGGCGTCAATTTGGCCCGCTGCGACCACTGCATGCCACGGTAGCAAAGCAGCGCAAGAGTCCCATCAGTCAGACACACCTTGAGCAATGCGGCAGCCGTATCGCTTTGATACAGCCAACGTGCCTTTGCTTTTAAATCTTCTTTAATAGACATCAGTAATAGTATTTCAAAGTTCTAGCGAGCTTCCATCACCTGACATATGGTCTGTGCATGCTTCTGATAAGTATATTGCTGCTGACACAGCGCCCGATTCTCCCGCCCAACCACTTCAGCATCGCAGGCATCCACCGCTTGCAAAGCCCGCACCAGGTCGGCGATCTCTGTTTGATCAAAAAGAAAGGCTGATTGCATATCCGGCAAAACAGACTGCACGGCTTCGACACGACTCGCCACAATCGGCAGACCTGCCCCCATGTATTCAAAGAGTTTGATCGGCGAGCGAAAGGCGTTCACTGCCGGCACAATTCCCACATCCAAAGCAGACAAAAAGGCCGGAATATCGGCATAATCAATCGCGCCCGGTAGCAACAATTGTTGCTGAATCCCGAGTGCCTGCGCCTGCTCCAGCAAGGCCTCGCGTAAGGGGCCATCGCCCGCCAGCACCAACTTCCGATCCAACTGGCCCGCAAAAGACTGCGCGAAAGCACTCAGCAATCGATCCAACTCGTGCCAAGGCACAAACCAGCCGACAAAGCCATAGGCCCGATCACCTGCTTGCAGACCGTAGCGCGCACGCAAGTGCTCACGTGGCTCCAGCTCACGCCCGAAAAACTGCTGCGCATCCACACCATTGGGCACCACGTGTATCCGCTCAGGCATGACACCGATCTCAGCAATCCGATCGGCCAAATACTGACTGACCGGAAAGACGGCTTTCGCCCCCAGTAAAATACGACGTTCATTCTCGCGGCAGCGCTTCGTCAGCACTTGCTTGCGCACACGCTCATCGCCCGCCAATTCGTTCACCTCCAGCGCGTAGGGCTTGTTAAATCGCTCCGCAACGCTTTGCGCAGCATGGCAAAAGAACGCATAGCGCTCGTAAATCCAATCACAGTCCTGCATGGCCGCCTGCATCTGTTGAATCGCCGAACGATTATAGGCGATCTCACCGCACTCGAAAACGACTTGCGGCGCATAGCGACTCAGGCGCTGCACTAGGCTCTCTCGACTTTGCTTAAAAGGATTACTGCCACGGAACTGACGCGGATCGCGCCCCGTCGGGCTCACAAACGACACCTCGTAACCCGCCTCCTCAAAACCTTCCGCAATGCCTGCAATATGCACGCCCTCAGGACCGGTGCCTCTGGTTCGGAAATGATAGATTACTTTTTTCAATTAAATAACTTCGTTAAGGGTTGATCGCCACCGATGTATACAAGTCCTCGTAGCATTCAAGACAATGACTTTGCGAATAAATACGCCCCGCAAAACTGGATGACAGCGCCGCTACGCGGCGCTTAGGGCGGGCTTGGTATATTTCCAGCAATTGCTGCGACCAAGCACGAGTCTCGACAGCCAGCACAGAACCATGCCCTACTTCGCGCACCACAGTCCCGCAGTCTCCGACATCCGTGACACAGCCATAGAGCCCGCCCTCCAAGGCCTCCAATAAGGCAACCGACAAGCCCTCACTCAATGAAGGTAATAGAAAGACATCCATTAATGCCAACCAAGGCTGTGGATCCGTTTGAAAACCAGCCAAGACCACCAAATCTGCAATCCCCAGCGACTTGGCTTGCTGCTCGATCGCTGCTCGCTCCGGCCCATCGCCCACCAGTAGAAGCTTCGCAGGCTGGCCTCCCGCCACCGCATGCACCTGCGAGGCAAAGGCGGCAAACTCAGGTAAGAAACGCGCCCAGCCCTTCACTGCCGCCAAACGTCCTACGGAGCCAAATACAAAACAATCATCCAAGCCGTATTGGGCACGCATCCTAGCCACCTCCAGCTCATCCACCTGCGAATACGCAGCCACTCCATTGGGAATTAAACGAATCTTCTGCGCGGGGATAAATTGCTGAGACACCATCGAATCGCGCGTGCCCGCAGACACCGCGACCACTGCATCCGTCAGACGCGACAAAGCAGCGCTGCGCAAGCGATTGCCCATGCCTAGAACATGCGTATTGGCTCCATGCTGGGTCTGGACAAGAGCGACAGCAGATCGCACAGTGCCCAAGACGCCGTATTGTTGCGCCGCCAGATTATGCGAATGCACGACATCGATCTGCTTTGCCTGCAAAAATTGACGCAAGTCGCGAACCGCGGCTCGATCCCAAGGCTTACGATGGCGCTTAGCATCCAAACAAAAGAGATTCGCCTCCGGCAACTGCGGCGCCAAGTCTCCTAGCTCATCGAGCGTGACAACATAGGTAGAATCATGTCCAAGAGCAGCCAATCGCGCCCGCACCCAGCGCACCACAAGTTGCTCCGCACCACCATGATGGAGGTTGATCACCAAATGCGCAACGCGCTTCATCCAGCCCCCTTCGCTGAGCGTGGTAATTCACGCACTACGCGTGCGGGATTGCCCGCGACAATCGTATCCGCCGCCACATCTTTAGTCACCACCGCGCAGGATGCAACAATCGCGCGATCACCGATGTTCACTCCTTTTAGAATCATAGCACGGTTCCCGATCCAGACGTCATCGCCTATTGTCACCGCTTTAACTTCATCCGAATTCAATCTGACATTTTCGCGTCGGCGCACCGCATCCAGCGGATGCCCATCATTGTCACGAATCACCGTTTCAGCCGCGAGCAAACAATTCTCGCCCACCACGATTGATTCGGCTGAGCTGAACGCACAATTCACTCCCACAAAAGTATTCGCGCCGATACACAGCTTGGGCTCATTTCCTTCAACCGGCATGAAGGCGATTCCAATTTTACCCGAAATGCGCACCCCTTCCCCTAAAAAAATCTCACCCAAACCTGAGATATAGGGCGAGTTCTCAATCCATAAAGATTTGCCCGCCTGATAACGGGAGCGAAAACGCGGTTCGACCCAAAAAGTTTTAACAAACCACTCCCAAACAAAACGAAAAGCTTCAATTCCTCGATCTAAGACACCGAAAACAGTACGCACCAAGGCATTATTTGGCAGACTGTAAAAATAGACCTTCTTCAATAGAGCTTTGAGTTTCATAATATTAAATTCAGATCGAACTTACTTAACGATCATCCATAACGCACGCCGTAAACGCGAAGCAACGAAGCAAATAAAGACACGCAGCCGCTTTAAGGCACCAAAACCAGAAGCGCCTCGCCCATCCACACAGCGCAACCACTGCTCCGCCAACACAGTGGGCTCAAAGTCCGAATAAATAGAAGTCGCCACTTTCGAACGTGCCGCATAGGTCTGCTTATCTTCAAAACACGCTAAAATACGAGCGGGTAAATCAAGCACACGCTCGGCAATAATTGAATTCTTCGCATTTAAGAAAGACACCTGCCCGCCCGAATTGATCGTGACAGGCACCACCCCGCAAGCAGCCGCCTCCAACAAAGAAAGGCAAAAGGTTTCGGATCCAGAAAGACCAGATACGGCGAAATTACAGGAGCTCAAAAGTGGATACAACTGCTTACGCGAAACACTGCCATGCAAAACCACAGGATGATAAACTGGAATGTCTAGCTGAGAATCATCCGCTTCATCATAGAGCTTCGCATCACCAAAGACATGCAATACACAAGGCCTCGGAGTCAGTCGACTCAATGCCTCCATCATTTCAACAACACGATCAAAACCTTTCCCCCGCGAGGGATAACCAATAAAGGCGACGTGAATTTCCTCCGCTTCGGCCGATTCAACGGCGTCCCGCAAACAAAAGAAGCGCGCGTCCACTGGGTTATTCACATAAGCAAGGCGTCGCCACAAACTAGGATGACGCAAGCTATGCACCAGATAATAGCCTAAATGATAAGGGCTCACGCAAAAGACTTGCTGAAAGCCAAAACGAGTCACCTGCTCTATCAAGTCAGGAAAAGCGGTCCAATTATGGAGCCAATAGTCACAACGCTCAATTCCCTGGGCAGCCTCCGACAAGGCATTCACAGCATGCCCAACCACAATCACACGGTCGTAATACTGAGCCCGCGCTAACTCGATCAAACGAGCCTCACTGTCACAGGGCTCATAAAACACCCCATCCGCTTCCATACGCTCCGGCAAACAACACGCGATACATACCCGAGCCCCCCGCTTTACTAAGGCCGTAGCAAGGACGACTAAACTGTAAACAGTGCCCGATGTCGGCGCATCGCCCAAATCCGAAAAGGGCACCATATTTTTCTCATTCGTAAAGAAGAGTAAGGCTGTCGATGAGTCTGCCATCAGTCGTATTTAATCGATCGCGTCCATGCTATAGCCTAGGCGTTCAAAATCTTCACGCCAGAGCTCTTGGATGCGTTGACGAGCATCCGAAGTCAACGCGTCCTTAGCTGAGCTACGTTTACTCACATTGATATGCGGAATGTTCAGTTCAATACCCAGCCTCTTTTGAATCTCAGCGATACTCTCATCAAAAGACTCAAAACGCCCGATATAATCGACTATATTCTCACCTTCCAGATTCGTCGTATACGAATATTGAAACAGGCTCTCACGATTAGGTAGACAGCGAAAGCGCTTTAGAAAATCATACAAAAAATCAACCGTCTCGGCATCAATTACCTGCTTATGAATCCATTGACGATAGGTCATATACTCACGAATCGTATCACGCCATCGACCTGGCACCCAATAAAACTTCTTTAAATAAAAAAGAGGTGGCGGAAAATTCCATCTATATTGTGATACCACCCAATCATAAGGATGGCGCACAAACACAAACTTAAATGCAGCATCCCACTCAGCTTGGGTAAAAAATGCCCTGGCGATCGTTGGAGGAATATGCCGCTCGGGAAAGAGACAGGGCATGCTGTAATGATCTAGTTGCACATCATCCAACTGCTTCAAAGCCGCCTCCGTGCTGGTCGTCCCTGTTTTTGGGTTACAGAAAAAGATAAACTGATATTTCTTTGAAAATAGCATATTTCTTGCGAGTTCTGAAGTTAAAACTCTAACAACCTTCGCACCATCGCGTCTGATCTAACGAAATGTCGATAATAATCCCAATTGGCCAGCGCCATTTGATCGGCAAGCTCAGTATCACTCAACAAGCGATCTGCGCACTGTAACAATGCTTCGACCGATTCAAAATAAAAACAGTTCTTTGATTCCTCAAGCGCTACAGGGATCGCGTGCGCTGGCGGCTCAGCAATGATTGGTTTAGAAAAAGCTAAATACTCGGGTACTTTCCAACCGTTGGATTGATGCAAGCCTCCCGTACTCACGGCAATCGATGGCTCACGCAACAAGTTAAAGTAGCCTGCTTTCTGTGCAGATCGAGCATCACACAGCAAGTCTCGAGCGCAATACGATTGAGCAAATTCAGAAGGCGCAATGCCACCTCGAAAGAGCTGAGGAAACTGCGACTTTAAGGCAGTGACGCAATCCACTCGAAACTGATTGATTTGCTCCCACTCTGCTGCCTTCTCTGCTGATGGCGCATCGGCGGGATCCCAGACACGTGTCTGAAAAAGAATCGTTTGATAAGCACCCAGCCTAGGCGCTTGCTCACATTGGGAAACTCGCGGCAGAATAAAGCGATCCCCCATCACACGGTCTAGGCCAAACAAGCCACACAGATGACGCTGCCAATTTTCAGCTTCAAAATGGAACTGCCGCTTTAAGGAGTGCCAGTCCACCTGATCATCATAGACCAAATAATTGAGTCCATACGGGCGCACTTTATTTGAAATGGAAGCGAGCTCCGCAACGAAGCCGCGTTTATAATAAACATCACACCACGCCAAGCCTCCCAAGTGAATCTCGTGGCTGTCGTGCATATCAAAATACAACTTGCGGCCATTCTCCATGACTATGCGACAATGCGCCATATGCGCATCTGCTAGATGCGCCGCCGATTCGGCATATTCAATCGGGGGCTGTGGCACAAACACCTGCTTCAGATGCAGCACCTTTTGACAATGCAGTTGATGCAAGCCTGTCAGCAATTGCTGTAGGTGCGGACGATTTGACCAAAGCTCTAAGCGTACATACATCTTAAAACAGTCCTTTCAAGGCTTTAACTAAAAGTGCCGTACGTAGGTGCCGACGCTTCCCCGGTATCTGCAAGGGGCAGGGCCATGCCAAATAGGAACGCAGCAAAAGCGACACACCAGCGCACGCCTTCCCGGACTCACTCGCCATCCATGACGCACCCATGTATTGCACCGCAACCGCTCTGCGTTTGGAGCCATGCCCATGCAACACGCCTGTAGGTGCATAGGCTTTATCTAGCACACGCAGCACTTCAGGCAAAAATGTTTCAAAATTGCGACTCAAGCTACCGACTTCGTCCCTGTATCGACTGACTGGATACGATATTTTCCCAATTTTCGTATGCCCCGCAATTCGCATCCATAGCTCATAGTCTTCGGGCCCACGAAAGCTGGTATCAAAACCATTGCAGGCAGCAAAGATATGGCGGCGCACCAAGACCGCGGTCGTGGCGACTGGATTCGAAAATGCGAAATCCGCAAGGGACAAGAACTGCACAAAATCATCTGCATATTGTTGCACATCCGAGGGTGCTTCGATCGGAGTGACTAAGTCCGTCGTGCGTCCACAAAACATTCCAAGCTCCGGATGCTCATTTGCCAGCTCAAGCTGAAGCTGCAATCGCCAAGGCAACCATGCGTCATCCGCATCCAAGAAGGCCAACCACTCACCGCGCGATTGACTGACCCCATAATTCCGAGCCGCTGCCGGCCCCGCATTCTGCTGTGAAAACACATTTACGCCTGGATGCCTCTGTCGAACATACTCAGCTGTCCCATCACTCGAACCATCATCGACCACGATCACCTCAAAGTCTCGAAAGGTCTGTGAGTCCAAAGATGCCAGAGTCTCGTCAATCGTGGCCTTGGCATTGTAAGCGGGAATGATTACAGAAACTCTCATACGTCCACCACCTCTCGATAATAGTTCAAATAACTTTCAATCACGGCATCCGTAGAATAAAGGCTCAAGGCATGCGCCCGAGCAAGCGCACCTTTAGCCCGCATCCACTCAGTATCAATCGATGCAAGCGCCGCAGACAAAGAACCAGCTTGCTCAATCTCAACACAACGCCCTCCAGGCCCGACCATCCACTCTAGCACGGGATGTGTATTTGCAATGACTGGCAAGCCAGCAGACAATGCTTCAAGAATCGCAATCGGCATCATTTCGAACAACGATGCTAAGACAAAACAATCTGCGGTATTCAATAAAACTGGCATATCCGCTCGATCCTGATTTAGCAAAATGTGAATGCGCCCCTGCCCGATGGATTCGCTCAGCTCAAGTAAGGCATCCGTTTCTCGGTCACGTGCACCGGCAATGATCAAGTGAGCGGTCGCCTCGTTCGCAGCATAATCGGCAAACTCTTTAATTAGAAAATCAATTCGCTTATGGAAGACCTTCACGGCCGCTACACACAAGAATACAGGACTGTCCGATGGAATGCCTAGTTGAGCGCGTAAGTCTTCTCGCTGTTGTAGCCGTCCCGTATTCGCTGCCACAGGGCAAAAGGTATCGACATCGACAAAATTAGGTAAAGCACACCAGCCCCGAGGCTTCTCGGAGAGGCCCAAGCGCTTCACCGTCTCCTCCAAATGCCATGGTGCTAGATGCTGTAAATACTCAAAGGGCTTTAAGAACTCTGCGCTCTCTTCAGTGCCGTGCGCCAAGATCTCTTTCGTTTTAACCAGCCCTAACTTACGAAAACGGTGGCACCACATCGCGAGCATGGGGTCTTGCACATGTAGAATCGTGTATTTACCTGCCCTCAACAAAGGCCACAAACGCCACCAAAAGCTGAATTGCTCGAGTCCATAAGAACCTGTAATGCCCAAGCGCCAAATAAATCGAGGCAAGCGTTTCAACCAAGCTGAATTCGTTTCATCTCCACGCCGTAAACAGTCGACAGAGAGACAAGGTACACCCTCGCACTCCAAGGGAAGCTTCTGACCGAATGCGCCAAATAAAGTCACATTCACTCCCCGATGATATAGAGCCTGCGCCGTATCAAGCGCCCATGTTTCAATGCCACGTGAGACGTGCCCTAGCCCTGTCGATGCAATTGCAATCCGTTCCATACTACACGAGCTTTGCGTAAGCCTCCATCGTCGCAGCGGCCATCTGATCAGCGGTCAAATGCTCCAAGGCATAGCACTGAGCCTTTTGACCGTCCGCCGTCATCTGCGTGGGATTAGAAAGATAGCACGCGAGGGCATCAGCCAAGCCCTCCACATCGCAGGCTTTAACAACTTTGCCCCCTCCTGAATTCTGAATTAACTCTTTCATACCTCCTACATCACTGACCACAGAGGGACGCGCGGCAAACATTGCTTCGATCAAACTATACCCCAAGGTTTCCGAGTGAATGGAAGGGAGCACATTGATATCAATCGCGGCAGCAAACTCAATCGCATCGGTTCGGTGCCCCAGGAAATAAACCGAATCCTCGATCTCTAAGTCTTTTGCCAATTGTTGCAGCTCTTGATCCAAGCCACCGCTACCTGCTATCACTAAAGCGACCTCAGAATGTTCTCCGCCTTGCAGCAAACGTGCAAAAGCCTGTAGTAATACGGCATGCCCTTTCATCGGATGTAAGCGTGCGCAGATACCGATCCATACCGCATCAGTCACCGTGGGTAACAGTTTGGAACGATACTGATCGCGATCGAACTGACTATAATCAGGAGGCGTCATACCGTTATAGATAATTTCCACTTTATCCCGGCGTAAACCCACACGCTGGTGCCAGGCATCAAAGGTCGCATGCGAGACACAAATATGCCGATCACCACAAGCAAAAGAAAGCCACTCGATACAACGACGAAACCAATGCTGCGCCTCCAGGTCTTCTCCGGGTAAATTATGTACGGTGGTCATCACCCGCTCAATACCGGCAATCTTCGCGGCAATGGTTTGTAACTCACAGCCAACTCGGTTGACGTGGATCATACTTTGCTCTGGAACGCCACGCCGCATTTCAAGTGCTAAAGTTACAGTTTCTTGAATATAGCCATAGATCAGAAAACAGACCGAGGGGATGCACTTGCGTAACAGCGATTTCTTGGAATTCGAATTCGGTATTAAATCAAGCTCTTCTTCGTTTGCAGTTGTCACCGCTTCCCCGGCTTGCTGCGCAGTCATATCACGCTTATTCACGAGCTTCAACTCACAGGCAAGACTTTGCTGCAAAGCATATAAATAACGATCCACCCCCGATTGCACCTCATCTGCATGGCGAGGTGGCTGTGGGTAAATATAAATCTCTGTGCCCGGCTTAAACATCTAATCAAGTGTCGGCTCCGCAGGTTCAAAGGGGCAAACCTTTGCATTTATATGATACGGACACACGATCTCCAAATTAAATTCTTTGAACAATTGCTGCACCTCACTTTCAACGCTCGTCTCCCAAGCAAAGCCACTGCGAAGTCTACGCAAAGCGTATTCAGGTTCCTGACACATAGCCCGGACACAGCCATTCAAAAATGAGAATAGATTCCGCCGAAGTGCCATACGGTCAAGTGAGAACGTTTCCTCATAATAGCGCCGCATACCATGCAACAATTTCGATTCCAATTGCGGGGAGTCACCTAACATTTGGGTAATACGGGGCCAGTGATTACGCAAAGTCGTCTGCGTTAACGCAAGATTGCGAGAGCGCCAATCCTTGGCCTCCACAGAGGAGCTTTGACTATCATGAATCCGCCAAGTTGCTAATTGCTCGGGGCAATGTATAAGGTCTGAATACAGCGCAACAGTCATGGCCCAAAAGCGATCTGAATAAGAGTCCCCATCGATCCGAAATAAACCCACGTCAGTCAATATACTCGAGTCAAACAAGGCCGACGTAATCGTCGTCCAAGAAGTGCCCAACATCGTATGCACTAAAAAGTCCATTGCACCTGGACGGCGGTGCCAAACTTGCATCTGATCGCCATAAATATTGGAAGGAATCCCCTGCGTAGGCGCGATCACCTCATCCCGCTCATTAATAAATGAAAAGTTACAGGTCGCGACACGCACATCTGGATCAACCGACAGGAGTGGCACCATAGTCCGCAAAAAATCAGGGTGCATGGTATCATCACTGGTGGCCATGTAAAAATAACGACCCCGCACGCGCGACAAACTCTGATTCCATCCCGCAAAGAGTCCATCTTTCGGGATCTGGTAGAGCCGGAATCGTGGATCGTGCTGAAATTGCTGAAAATATTCCCAAGTGCCATCATTAGAAAAGCTATCACAAACAATGACCTCCCAGTCCGTATAGGTCTGCGCAAGGATTGAATTCACACGCTGCTCTAAAAACGCGCGACTATTATAGGTCGGCAGACAAATTGAAACTTTGGGCGGCATAGACATCTCTAGCGTAAAATAAGGGAGGAAGTGCGTAAAACTGACCAAATATTGTAATCGGAATTCACTGACTGCCCTTCATAATCAACGGAATCGTGCGTATCAGGATTTGTAGGTCTAGAGTGATGCAAAAATTTTTAATATAAAAAAGATCATACTGCAACTTTCGTCTGGCATCGGCAACGCTTTCGCCATACTTAAACAAAATTTGAGCCCAACCAGTCAGACCAGGTTTTACCAAGTAGCGCCACTCATAGAGGGGAATTTCTTGTTTTAAAAGTTCAACAAATTCCGGTCTTTCAGGCCGTGGACCGACCAGTGACATATCCCCCTTAAGCACATTCCATAATTGTGGCAATTCATCTAAACGAGTCTTGCGTAAAAACGCGCCCACACGCGTGACACGCGTATCTCCTTTAGTCGCCCACTGAGCACCATTCTTTTCAGCCTCAGTGGTCATAGTGCGAAACTTGAAAATCTCAAATGGTCGCCCAAGTAAGCCCACACGTGTTTGCGAATAAAATGCAGGGCCTTTACTATCTAATTTGACAAGAATCATCACCAGGAACCAAAGCGGCAAAGTTGCCAGCAATGCAGGTACGCTGACCCCAATATCGATCAGGCGTTTCATTGAAGTCACAGCCCCACGTGCAGGCTTAAAAAAGTTGGCTCCTTGCCAATGCAAGTTGCGATAAGACACCGACACCTCTCTAAAGAAGAATTCCAAGAAAGCACCCTTATTAAGAAAATCAATGTGAGAGAATGGCAAGAGCTCCACAAGGTCATACACTTGAGATGGAATAGAACTTTCATAACATGAGACGACAATTTCTACATTTTCCTCACTTAGTTGCTTCGCGAATAAGTTTACATCGTCGAACTGGTGGAAACCGAATCGCTCAAGAATCAATGGATTGTCACAGGCTTGCTGGCAGGCAACATAAACGACTTCAAAATGTGGATCCCCTGCGACACGCTCACCAAATTCTCGCGATGACTCACTACACCCAAGAATTGCAATTCGTAGTGGATTGCGCTCCAAGTAAAACTTTGCGAGCATACGTGTGCACGACAAGCAAACGAAACTGATGATGATCACACTTGCTGCCACATAGCGACCAAACACATGAACATGGCTAAAGTTAACAATGAGCCCGATTGTTATAAAAGCGAAAAGAGAAGCCTGGAGTGAACCGAGAAGAATATCGTATCGAGAGAACAGATGCTGCATACGGTGTGCATACAATCCACATAAACGTACGCAGAGCACCAGCGCGATGCCGTAACTCACAGATACAATCGCACGATTGTATACTTCGTAAACATCCACGTAAGGAGTTAACACTAAACCAGACACCATAGCCGCCACACCAATCAGAAAATCGAGCAACACCCAACGTGCTCCATTATGTGACTGTAATAGTATTCCTAAATTCATTTTTGCCATAATAATTCTGATGTATGCAATACCTGCGGAGGATGCAGCTATTCAATCAACGCCAAATCTGCCACTATAGGTCTGTGATCACTTCCGAGGTCAGAACCGACCCGAACTTGCAAGGGCTTTAGAGACGATGAAATTAGTATATGATCGATTCTTACAGAATAACATGAAGTATATTTGGTAGCCCCCAGCCCCGTCCCTCGTGCACCAAAAGCGTTCACATAGTCACTAAAATATGCCCGATACAAAGGACTTTGCTCAGGCATATTAAAATCACCACAGACGATTGAAACCCCTAAATGTTTTGCATCTGCTGCAACGATCCCCACCTCGTAAGATCGACGACGAAAATTATTGCGCAAATTCTCTAAGTCAAAATCAAGATTCAAGAAGGGCTCTAAACCACTACGTGGAGTCTCCAGATGCACATTCATGATACGCATCTTACGGTCTGGCAGTAAAACATCAAAGGTCATATAAACCAATCCATATCCACGTCCCTCAACGATGTCTGATCGCGACAGCAAGGACACGAACTCGATCGGATAGCGACTGGCGACCACTAGCTTTTCTCTTCTCAAGACGGACCAGTCCGAGGGTACAAGAATTGTATCAAGATCGACTTCAGCAGGCAGTTCTTGTAAGGCAATGACATCAACAGAAGCGTCTCGAATAAATGTATCTAACAAATCTAGCTCAACTAGCCCTTCACCAGCATTTAACGTCAACACTCTCAATGAACTATGAATTGTATCGTCCTCATTGAAATGATAGCGCCACCCACCAAATAATATCAATTGCAGAGAACCACAAATAATCAGGGCCATCGCAGCCCACTTACCAAAGAAGAAAATAGTTGGAAAGCACAGCACATAAAGAACACAAGCCCACCACTTAGGAAAAAATAATAGGGCATACCACAGCGGCGCCCACTGCGAAGCAACGGGCCAAAACTGTATCGAGCTAGTCAATAGGGCACTGCAACAGTAGACTAAAAGGATCAGAAGTAAGATTCCCCGGAGCCATGAATGAGATTGAGTGTGCCTCATGCTCCCAATTTCCAACGTTTCTTTTTCGGAGTCTCAGAACCGACTCCATAAAGAAGCGCACTTTCAATATGACGTGTGCCATAACTACCGTAGGCATCGTATCCATTGCTACGCAAGTAAGACTCATTCACTCCATTCACACAAAAACCAAGCGTGCGAATCCCTCTCAATTCATTTAAGCAATTCTGTACACTAGCCTGTTTGGTCAAAGAATCCATCATCACTAGCACACCTCCGGTTGCTTGGCAGAACGCGAGGGATTCTGAGAAAATACTAACTGGCGCTGTATCTATAACAATCACGTCATAATCTTGCTGAAGTGAATGCACCAATCCACGCAAACGCTCAGCATTCACTTTTTCAGGCAGCGAATCATCAAAAACACCCGCAGGAAGAATGGAGATCGGCTCATGCTTCAACTTCACAATATGAATATTGGCATCGCATGAATCATCCGCGAGCCAATCGGCAAGTCCATGCCGCAACTCTCGACCGAGCAAGCGACGTGTTAAATTCCCAAGACGTAAATCAGCATCGATCAATAAAACACGTTTACCAACCCAAGCAAAAGGTAGTGCTATATTCGCGACATTGAACGTCTTACCATCCCCAGACTGACTCGAGGTCACAGTGAACGAAACAGCTTCATCCTGACCAAACTGTTTCAACAAATTGAGGCGAATACGACGGTAAGTCTCAGTTGCGATCTGATTAGTCCCTTTCGCTGCAACAAAAATGTCAGACTCAGGATTAAATTTCTCAATTGGCAAATACAAATCCCAACGACGGACTTGCCCCAGCAAAGTCAAATGGTAATCACGCTCCAATTGAACCACATTGATTGGGGTGGGTTTTAGATACTCAAGACCTATAATAATGCCGACTCCAATCATCCCCCCTAGAAACATCGACGCGGCAATGATTTTAATTACCTGCGGTTTAATGGGCCGCATGATTGCATGGGGTGCTTGAATTTTACGCAAAAAGAAAGATTCCGAGGTCCCAGTGTTTTCAAGCAAACGCCCGTATACGAGATTATATTTCTTCTCCAAATGCTTCACGGTAGAGATCATCTGCCGATGTTCATTTTCGTTACTCAGACTCACATCTTGATCTAGCTGCCAATTATCAATAATAGACTCAATACTTGACTCTTGAAGCTTCAAGGCTTCGTAACGTGCCTTAAAACGCCTCACCGATAACTCATTTTGATTAAGCAAAGCACTTGCCGCGTTATCAATTTCCTGTTGCAGCGCTACCATCCGAGGGTGCGTGACTTTCAGAACTTTGCCCAATTGCGAAAATTGATTTTGCAAATCCACCAATTGCGCCTGAGCATCTTCCCACTTACTCGCGCTCACTTCATTACGTAAAAGGCTCATTCGAGTATCATCCTTGATCGAAACATTGCCTCCATCGTCTACGATACCGCCCTGCTCTGCAGTGCCCACATCAGAAAGATGACTGCGACCTTCAGTTATACGTGTCGCATTCAACGCCTCTTTAATCATTAACGCATCCGCACCTAGTATCTCTTCATATTGATTCTCAAGGAGTACACGTTCTAAACGAACAGACTGCAAACGTGACAACAATTGATTGATAAAAGCCAGATCCATCGCGGAACGTTCTTGTCGCAAGAAAACGCGATTCTGGCTCTCAAATTTTTCCAGAGCAGCCTTTGCTTGATTCAATTCTTCGAGCACCCGTGCCTCTTCACGCTTTAAGCCGAGTAGAGCACTATTATTGACTTCTTGAAGCTCTTCCAGTCGTAGAGAATGATACACCTCAATCATCGTAGACACATACGCCTTCGAATAATCGGGATTTACTGACTCAACTTCAAAGTCCAACATTGCGCCATTAGAGCCAGGAACACTTGCAACTCGATATTCAACATATAACTCTGGCGGAGCTAAACGTTTTTCCCAATCTGCTGCGAGTGCGGCACGCACTTGGCGATGCAATCGAGTGCTATTTAATAATAGGAGCTGCCGCGGCAAAGATCGCTCCTTCATATCATACTGCGTCTTGGCACGCGTTTCAACGCGACTGTCATTCAAGATCTCAATGCGAGCTGTAGCACGATAGATCGGAGTGGCTAGATAGGCATAGATGCCTCCAAATAAAGAGCACAAAAAAAGACAAGCGACTACGACCCACCAATGGCTGAGAATCAACTGAACGAGGGCGAGTGGATTCGAAAACACCGAGTAACTGCTATCAGAATGCACTGTTGGCAAGCTCTGTGAATCTGCTGGCGTAGTCGTATTGGGAATTTGCATTTCGGTGCCTATAAGTTGATAAATTTTTGTGGAACTATCACCATATCACCAGGCAGGAGTTCGCGATCCTTATCCAAAAAACCCTCTTCAATCACGACCTCTAAATCCACTAGTTCTACAGTGCGCTCCTGACCAGAATACCGAATCAACTTGATCGCATCTCCTTTAGCAAACCGAGTTAATCCACCTGCCTTAAAAACAGCCCGCATCAACGTAGCCGACTCCCCCGGCGCAAACTTTATCACACCAGGCGCCCCCACTTGCCCGACGACAATAACCTCCATGGGATCACTGGAAAGAAGAGAGCCTTCACCCGATCCATTCAGCCCAGGAATAAATAGCTGATCGTAGCTCTGAAGCACAGGCTCACCTGCGGGTTCCAGGAGTCGCTCACGAATGTTAACAGGTATTTTTTCCTCAACACCTTGGGGCGACTTCCTTATGATGTAAGCATTCTCTAAGTCGGCCCAAGTAGTCAGACCTTTGACTGTAGCCAATACCTGAGAAATCGACAATTGCTCCAAATTTGGCATCTCAACCAAACCAGGTTCTTTGACCGCACCATAGACATAAATTGAAGCAGGCGCATGCCCCAAAATACGCACACTCACCGTCGCATCCCAATAAAGATCGACCTCCAGGGCTTGTTCCAACTCTTGCTGAACAGATTCTATACTGCGACCTGCAACCACGCGCTCCCCTAGGTAAGGAACATCAATCTGCCCGCCCTCACCAACCGGTCCTTGAAAATGGAAAGACGCATCCTCCTTCAAAGAAATTTGCAGCGTATCTCCGAGCTCAATCAGCGGCTCCTGCACATCATCTCCTGCAGGACGGGGTCCCGATTCTTGAGCTTTATTTTCAGTGGGATTACCGATGAAGGTCACTAGAAAGACAGCGAAGTAAACTAGAAATTTAGGGTGTTTATTCAAAATAATATAAGGGATCATAGCTATTCCATGGATACTTCTAATACACAAATACTATAATCTAAAACTCAAATTTGAAGAAATAATATGCCGAGAAAAACCCTCGCCACGGTCACCGCCGTCGAATTGATTCGTATAGCTATAAGCAAAATTAAATGTCCAGCGAGGAGTGATCGCATACCCCGTCCGCACATTCATATAATAGCGGCAACTACCGCCAGACTGATTCACATCCTCAACTTGGCTAAGCCCCTGACGCACACTAACGGCCCACGTAGGAGTGACATCAAGATCATACTGGTAGCCCAATGAGACGGTCTGACTAAACTCAGCCAAATCATTCTGATTGCCCCCAACATCGGCCACCACATTCGAAAAGTCACGACGGTAGCTGGCGGTAATCTTGTGCTCCGCATTATTTAGCTTTAGAAAATTTGCGGAAAAAACCACTTCTGGTGCCCACGCTGAGCCTGAATTCGAATAATTCGATGCATTTTCCTGATATTCAGCCCCGACACTCAAGCCCAGAACTACCGCATAAGAACTGCGGTATACCGCCTCAATTCCAGTTCGATAAGTTTGTACTCCCCCATTACGGCGCTCACTTCGCTCCGTGAGAGTGGTACCCGCAAAGAACCCAAGCCCAAGGCTCTGATTCAAGTCATGCTCCAGCTTGGTGGAAAAATTATGGCTACTCGCATTCAGTAGCGAGGCGAATTCATCCTCACTCTCATTGCCAATCGCTCGCTGCGAAGAAAATACGTAAGCCAAATTAGAAGTCAGATATGGAGACAAGGCACGCTCATAACTAGCGCCCACACTATAGGCTAACGCCTGAAAGCTGGCATTCTGCTGCTCTCCTTGACGCCCCTCAATCCGCAAGCCTTCAAACGAAGACGATAGTTGTGCACTTAAACGCACAACTCGATCCCCTGAACGAATCGCAACAGAAATTGATGCCGCAGTGTCATCCACCCCGCCTCCTACCAAAAGACGACCCTCAGTATCTTCCGCTCTCTTTAGATACTGAAGGTCGAAATTCGTATTAAAGCGAATCCTCGGTGAAGGCATCCACAACAAGTTTGTTAATAGGCCTACAGAGTAGAATGTGGAAGCATCTGCTTCTGAATTCTGATCATAATTACTATCCCATCCCAAACCAGATCGTATCGTTGAATCAAAATAGGCTTCTCCAATCTTTAAATTGTAATCCGGCACAGAGCCAAGTTCGACCTCCCCGAAATCAAGCCCTTCACTGAAAACATCGCATAATATAGAACACGATGCCACACACAGTAGTGAGAGACGTCTAAACATTCGAAAAATCGATCTAACAATAGCTTTCATTAAAGACAACAGCAGATTCTTAGAGCCCCACACTAGCAGGAACAACAAGAAGCACTGAGTCTAAACCCATCATAAAAAAAGCTCCGTCTAAACGGAGCTTTTGAAGGTTGAAATTAAACTAGTGACTAACGGCGACGGCGCAGTGACACAAAACCGAGAGAAAGCGCACCAATCAAAAGAGTGAAAGATGCAGGCTCGGGAACAATCACGAAGTCAGGAGTCATATCGATATCGATCAAACGAGTACCAGTTCCAGTTCCAGTCACACCCAAAACTAGATTCAGGATTTCAGCGGTTGTATCAAAAGCAGCTGTAACAGGAGATTGATCCACTGGGTTGGTGCTTGTGATATTGCCGTAGCTATCATAAGGAGCACCATCTCCGTCATCAGGTAATACACCGACAGTGTAACCAGATGCGAGATCGGTTCGTTGAGTCAAAATCGTGTTACTAGCCAGCTCAGAGTCCAAAATTTGACTGGTCTGAAGACCTGCATAATCCGCGCGACTATTGCCTACATTGCTGTCAAGGTCATCAAACTGCAAACGAAGCGAATCACCCGTCACTGCAGCAACGTTAACACTTTGGTCGGTAGCCTTATCAAAGAACTGCACACTTACCTTGGCCCAGATATCAGCAGCCCCGCCTTTATCTAGGATCATGCGAACGTCATCCCCACGTGCAGTGCCGCTTTGAAAGTAGATACGGCTGCTATTATTGTGACTTGCGTCTGTGATTGTGAAGATAGCATAGATCTCATTAATGCCCCCTACGCCACCAAGATCGGCCACGTCGCTCACCTTGTACGCACTATCAATCACAAAACTCGAACCTCCAGTTGCAGTGACGACTGGAGTGAAATCCATATTAGTGAAGTCCATCGAGATATTCGCTAAAGCAGAAGTTGCTGCCGCGAACGTCGTTAAAAGTCCTATTTTAAGCGCTTTGTATTTCATAATGAGAGAGTTTTTAATTAAACAACAGGTGACTGCCGTAGTATTATAGTAGTTGATATTAGACACCGAAGAAGAAAACCTCTTCGAATATAAGTAGAGTATGAACCCTATTTATGGCAAAAGGTCAATAGTATTTTAAAGATTATTTACGCCCGTTTACACAGCAAAAAAAAACACTAACCTTAGACATCAAAAACAAGCACATACTATGCCTAAAGCAAATACCCTAGTATTTTCCTTGCTTTTGATTCATTCACTCAAGTATTGAACACTTATACAAGAGTATGAGCACGCCAACAGAATATTCCTCCTTGAGCCAATGAACGCCTCCACAGAGCCCATAAAACCTGAAACCGTCATTAAAGCTAAGAGTAACTGGAGTGCCGTAAACCTAAGTGAACTGCTCGAATACCGGGACATGCTGAGGTACCTAGTGATACGTGATTTCATTAGCAAATATAAGCAAACCATCCTCGGCCCCGCTTGGTTCATCATCCAGCCCTTGCTTATGGGTGTAATTTTTACAGTCATATTTGGAAAAGTTGCAGGTTTATCAACAGATGGAACTCCACAATTTTTGTTTTATTTGTGCGGTCAACTGGGCTGGACCTATTTCCAAACGTGCTTAAGCGCCACTGCCGGAAATTTAATCTCCAATGCGAACTTATTTAAGAAGGTCTACTTCCCACGTGTCATAGTACCTTTAGCCACTATGACCTCCAACCTATTGGCTTTTGCCATTCAGCTACTCAGTTTCCTAGGCTTTTGGCTCTACTTCAAATTTGGCACTGACCAAGGAGCTCGTTTCGAGATGCAAGCAATTGTATTGGCGCTTCCGCTAGTCGTCTTACAAACCGCAGCAATCAGCATGAGCATCGGCCTGTGGCTCTCAGCAATGTCTGCAAAATATAGAGATCTCCACCACTTGACGCCGTTTTTTGTGCAGTCGTTCATGTATATCACCCCAATTATCTACCCCTTATCGCAGGTTCCTGAGAAATTTCAATGGCTCATAAAGCTGAATCCACTAACTGCCATAGTCGAAACCTATCGCCACATGCTGCTCGGCACCCCCGCAGTAGCAAGCGCAGACTTAATCGTATCGATTGTCATCACTGGCCTACTACTAATCTCAGGACTAATTATCTACGACAAAACTCAGCGTAACTTCATCGATTACGCCTAATATTTTTTGCTCTACCAACTATCGCCAACGCAAACGATTCTCTAAGACATGCCTTCCATTGCTATCAAAGCCGAAAATCTATCCAAGTGTTACCAACTGGGGCAATTTGGCGCATCCTCACTACGCGAAGAAGCGAGTCATTTAATCCGCAGGCTAAGAACTCGCGGGCAGAGCGCAGAAGGCGCTAAAAATGACTTTTGGGCACTGAAAAACCTAAATTTTGAAATCGAGCAAGGAGATGTAGTTGGCATCATCGGCAGAAATGGAGCGGGCAAGTCCACTTTATTAAAACTGATCAGCCGAATCACAACGCCTAGCCAAGGAGAAATACGACTCCGCGGCAAAGTCGCAGCGCTCTTAGAAGTGGGCACTGGCTTTCACCAGGAATTAACAGGCCGCGAAAACATATACCTGAACGGCACGATTCTGGGCATGAAAAAACGCGAGATCGACCGAAAGCTCGATGAGATCATCGCCTTTTCTGGCATCGAAAAACACATCGACACGCCAGTAAAACGCTACTCCTCTGGTATGAATGTAAGGCTGGGCTTTGCAGTGGCGGCTCACTTGGAGCCAGATATCTTAATCGTGGACGAAGTCCTAGCAGTAGGAGATCTCGAATTTCAAAAGAAATGTTTAAGTAAGATGCAAGACATCTCAGGGCATGGCCGTACAGTGTTATTCGTCAGCCACAACATGTCGAGTATCCGAACGGTATGCAGAAATGCACTATTACTCTCAGCAGGGCAAATCGAGAAGCAAGGCAGCGTCGATGAAGTCATCGACGCTTATATGCAAGGGGCAAATAACACTCAACGGCTAGCAAACGAATTCAAACCTGTGAGTGTCCATGAAAGTGGAGGGCTACGTCTACTGACTGCAGCCATCGAGTCAGAAACAGCCACCCATCTTCCGCTAGAAATGACATTAAGGTTAGAAAATCAATCCAGAGAGGATTATGAGATCGGCGCCTCCTTCGCGTTTCGCAATAATAACAACACCCCGATACTCCAGGTGTTTTCAGTCCATCAGAACACACGCTTCAAAATAGCGGCTCAATCCCGAGCTGAAATTCGCTGTAGAGTCCCCAGTCTAGATTTAGTCCCGGGGGAATATTACATCAATCTACTCTTCGATCATAAAGCTGGCGAATTGTGCACATACAAAAGCGCGTTCCTTATCAATGTGGAGGACAGTTCATTTCAAAAATATGGCCACATGATGCATGCGACTGGGTTCCCTGTCCTCCCACAAGCTCAATGGTCCTCATTACCACTATGAAACGGATAGTAAAAAACTGCATCTTGCTCATCATCTTTGCGATGGTACGGCCCCGCCCGGTAGCAAGATTCCTGATCAAGCTAGGACTGATCGCAGCGCCCACTCACGACCTGCTCAGGCCGCGCACTCAAAGTTCCCCTCAAGCAGCCACGATCCAAACTGACGCACAACAGAATCAAGAAGCCATCGTAGAAGCGGGCCCGTGCAAAGGCATGCGCTACCCATTTCGCGGCTCCTACGGGAGTATATTTGAAGGCAAATTATACGGAACCTATGAATCAGAACTCAGTCCCGTATTTGAAAGATTATTCGAACAAAAGAAATATACACAGTTAATTGATATCGGCGCAGCTGAAGGCTACTATGCAATCGGCCTCGCCCAGCGCCACCCTAGCTTAGATGTAGTTACGTTCGACATTTCGCCAAAAGCTCGCGAAATGCAAAAACAGATTGCAGCCCACAACGCAGTCAGCGACCGCATTACAATCGGTCAATATTGCGCACCTAAAACGCTTACGGTCCTCCCGTTACATCAACCAACTCTTTTAATTTGCGATTGCGAAGGCTACGAAGGTATATTATTCGCAGATCGGTCCACCGCAGAACAATTAAAAGAGTCGGACCTCATTGTAGAACTGCATACAAGCCCTGGGATAAACATTCGCCAGCAGATTGAGCAGGTTTTTGCTGCAACTCATTCGATTAGCTTCGTATCCGCACAAACTCCGATAGAAAAGTATCTGTCCTGCAAAGAGCAACTCCCCCAAGACCTGTCTCACGAAAATGTTTACAAAATTCTCAATGAAAAACGAAAGCGCAGCTTTGGCTGGCTAGTAATGGAGGCAAATCAAAATGCTTAAAATAGCGATCTACACTGCAATCGTGGATGCCTACGACGCCGCGTGCCATCTAGGTGAAGACGGTCCCATCGATGGCATCGATTTTTTCTGCTTCAGCGATCGCTCAATCCAACTACCTACGGCTGTCAGCTTCAAACCGTTAACCCGCACCCACAAAGACCCCACTCGCGATGCCCGCAATATTAAGATCAATGGGTATCGACAATTCAACGACTACGATTGGGTCATCTGGGTGGATGCAAACTGTAAAATCAACGCAAAGGCAATACGAGCGCACCTGCTAGCATGCACAACTGCCAGTGCTCCCATACATGTATTCTCGCACGACGTGCGCGACTGCCTATTTGACGAGGCACAATGGGCTTTCAGCCAGGCAGTCGACTCGCCAGCGATCGTATCCGCTCAAGTCAATCGTTACTTTAAAGAAGGTATGCCTAAAAAATTTGGACTCGCGAATACCAACCTGCTCGCTCGGCAGCCCAGACAGGCCAGTGTGCACGCATTCTCAGATACCTGGTGGCATGAACTCAGCCGAGGTAGCCGACGCGATCAACTCTCATTCGATTACGTTCGCTGGAAACAATCCACCCGGGTCGATTACTTTCCAGGCCTTTGGTTTAATAGCAAGTTCTGTGTACGCGTTGGTGAACATGCCAGACCCACCAAAGCTGCCAGTTTTAATATGATAATGTTGACCGAATGGTGCCGTCGAGTCGTAAAAGCGAACAACCTATTTCGCGAAGTGCTCTACCAAGACTAAACCCAATTAATCCCTAGTGACTGACAGCTACCTCGCACCATTGAGCGCCACCTAACAGCCTCGAGGCAAAAACAAATACAGCAATCCACGCATGCAATCGATCCGACTCGCAGAGAAGCCAATCATCCAGGCCCGTAAAGATACACTCGCTGGCGATAATGTGAACGGACCGTCATTAATTCGGGTTCCAGACTGGGTCAAAGGGAAGCTCGGAAAGTACTATCTCTACTTTGCACACCACGAGGGCAATTCCATCCGACTCGCGTACGCAGATACGTTAACCGGGCCCTGGCACATTTGCACAAGCCCGCCATTGCATCTAGATGAAACAACGTTCTGCGATCATATCGCCTCCCCCGATGTGCATATCGACGAAGCGGAGCAGCGCATCCTAATGTACTTTCATGGTAGGCAAAGTCACAACAACACACGTCAGAGCACGGCCCTAGCCACCTCCGAAGACGGGCTCCTATTTAAGCAAATCACGACTCCACCACTCGGCGGCCCCTACTGGCGCGCCTTTCGTTTCGATAATCATATATACATTTTAGAAAAGCCAGGACGCCTCTTACGTTCAAAGCAGTGGGAAGGCCCTTTCGAAGTCGGGCCTAGCTTATTAGCAAAGTCTGCACGGCACAGTGCACTCCACCTAGACGCACACACACTTTACATTTTCTACTCAATAATCGGCGACCGACCAGAGCACATCGTGTGGTCCAGCGTGTCGCTCGGATCAGACTGGACACAGTGGCGCGCGTCGGCACCACTTTCGCTGCTCAAGCCAGAAAGAACATTTGAAGGTAGCCAGCGACCACTCCAGCACTCGAAATCCGGCCTCGCTGAACAAGCCGTCCGCGAACTTCGAGACCCATGCATTTTCACCGAAAATAAAGAAAACTACCTGCTTTACTCTGTCGCTGGTGAACAAGGCATTGCCATCGCAAAACTAAACTGCACCGAAACCAGTTGGGAAAAGACTATGCAAAAGATCAAGCGCACCGAGCAAGGGTTCTCCGAACGCATCCATCGTTTCAATACGCCCATCTTCAATAAATCGAAGCAAATCTGGCGAGCACGCCAATACCTTTACAATAAGCACGCACGACGCATTCGAATCACCGCAGCTCCCACATTTATCGTCGGTTGTGGCCACAGTGGCACATCGCTACTACTGGCTGCGATGAGCGCTCATTCGCAATTCACAGCAATCCCACGCGAATCCGGTATCGCTCGCAACCCAGACCCTGACAAATTTAAGAAAACGATAGATGACTTCAACCGACTCACGATTTCAGAAGGTAAGCACCGTTGGGTGGAAAAGACACCCAATCATATCCTCCACCTCGACACAATTCTAAGCAACTCGCCAGACGCTAAAATCATCATCATACTACGCAATGGTCTAGACGTCGCTGCATCGATTAAAGCACGCACGGGTTCGGCAATCGAAGGTGCACAACGATGGCTCTCAGAAAATTTGGAAGGTCAACGCTTTTGGGAGCATCCAAATGTAATCCGTATCAAGTATGAAGACTTGATCACTGACTTTGATACGACCATGACGCGAGTCTTCCATTTTCTAGGCGAAACGTTTGAGCCACAGGTGCGCGACTATCATAGCACCGAGCGCAAGTGGTATTCCGATCGCATTAGCAAGCCACGCGACCAAGGAAAGTCGCGTCATAATCAACACAGAAACTGGCAAATCAATCAGCCACTATTTGACGGCCGCAACAAATGGAAGACATTGAGCGAAAGCGAGCTGTCTGAAGTGGAAAAAATCACCGCACCGCTACTCCAAGAACTCGGCTACGCACGCTCAGACCAATCGGAAGCGTAGCCACAACACCACCCACATCACATAATAAAGTGACAAAGACAACGCCACGCATCTCCATAGTCACACCCTCCTTCAACCAGGCGGAGTTCTTAGAGTCGACCATGCGCTCGGTGCTCGAGCAAGACTATCCAAACTTGGAATACGTGGTCGTCGATGGGGGCAGCTCTGATCATTCGCCTAAAATCATCGAACGCTATGCCGACCGTCTAAAATACTGGACGAGTGAGAAAGACAACGGGCATGCGCATGCGCTCAATAAGGGCTTTAAACAAACCACTGGCGAAATCATGGGCTGGCTGAATAGCGACGACATGCACCTGCCCTGGACACTTCGAGTTGTCGCTGAAATTTTCGAACAATTTCCTCAAGTAGATTGGATCACTGGTCTGAATGGCACCTGGAGCCAGCACGGTGTGATTACAGAAACCATCAAAGTGCGTAAAAATGAATACGACTTCTACTTAGGAGATTACGCCTGGATTCAACAAGAATCAGTCTTCTGGCGGCGTTCCCTCTGGGACAAGTCAGGCGGGTATATCGATGAAAAAATTAAATACATGGTCGATGGCGAACTATGGACTCGCTTCTTCCCGCACGCTCAACTGCACGCAGTCGATTGCCTTCTGGCTGGCTACCGCAAGCACTTTACTAACCGCGCCATTATACACGAGGACGCCTGCCACCAAGAAATGCAGCAAATCATCCGCAATGCTTACAAGGCGCGACCCGAGCAAACTCGAAAGGATTATTCACGACTGCGACAGGTCAAAGGTCTTTTAAATTCCAACATTCCCGGACGTTGGCGTTTTCTGTACCCCGCCGCACGCAAATTATACGCGCCCTCATTTCAAGCCGCCAGCTACACCGACATCACCTACCAAAACCAACAGTGGGAACTCCGCAAGGCCCCCTTCGAACTTAGTCAAGGCCCCCTGCTTCAACTAAATAGCTAGCCACTCGTATCAACGAATGAAAGTAACTCATATATGCTCGACGCAACATAGCGGTGCAGGAATCGCAGCACTGCGCCTTTTCGAGGCGCTACGTCGACAACACGACGAAGTTTATTTTGCAAGCAAAGATGCCGCCGCAGAGAAGCATCACATTCAGATTCAGTACTACCCGACTCACTGGACCGAAAAGAACCGCCTGCTACGACAACTAACACAGAAATATTCGCAACTCAAACGGAGCCGCATTCAGGACATTAGTTCTATTCAGAGCTTTTACAGTAGCTGCCAAACGGGCTATCGTCCCGCACACTTTCAAGAGTTTGCAGACTCCGATATTTTACACTTCCACTGGATGGCACAGTTACTCGACTGGCAACACTGCCTCCCATGGATGGCCGCGCGCGCCAAGCTGGTATGGACGCTACACGATTTAAATCCGCTGCAAGGCATTTGGCATTATGAACCGGAAAAAGAAATCAGCAACCCACAGATATTAAAGTGGGACGCCCGCACACGCAGCATCAAGGCGGCGGTATTCAATCAAATCCCGGCAAACCGACTCAGTTTCGTCGCACCTTCCAAGTGGATGGCAGCGAAGATACAATCGACCCCTGTCACTCAAAAGTTCGCAGTACACACGATTGCCAATACTATCGACACGCAAGACTTTCACCCGATCGATAAGAAACTTGCTCGCAAGGCACTCAGCATCCCGACGACAGCCAAAGTTATCGGCTTCATTTGCGACGACATGACAGATCCCCGCAAAGGAATGCGCTACCTTTTGTCGGCCTTAAAATCAACTGCCAGCGAGGGCTACACTTTATTGACGGCTGGCAAACAGCCGAGTCACGAGCATTTGCCGCCTCCCATCGACTGGCGACATTTAGGTGCCCTGCAATCAGATGCTTTACTGCGTTTGTTCTACTCAGCAATGGATCTATTTGTGATCCCATCGACCCAAGACAATCTCCCCAATACTATATTAGAAGCCATGGCCTGTGGCACTCCATGTGTGGGTTTCAACGTGGGCGGCATCCCAGATATGATCCACGAGAATAAGACTGGACATCTAGTCGCGCCCAAGGATGCCGAGGCCCTAGCTCTAACACTGAAAAATGCGCTCGACCAGCCGCAGCATTTACAAGCAATGAGCCAGCAAGCGCGTGCCTACGCAGAATCCGAATACAATACTACCAGCCAAGCGAATAAACACATGGCACTCTATCGCAAATTGCTCTCCCAATAAGCACTTTCAGCAAAAGTCATCGCACCCGACACACTATGGATCAACAAGCACACATTTCTCACCGCATTTGTGAAAAGGTGAACCCCTATCTCACACGATACTTCGGCAAACCGCTCAAACAAATTCAAGTGGTGGAATATCCGAAATGCGGCGGCACATGGCTAGCTCGCATGCTGCGAAGCTATTTGGGCGTCGAGCGCAAGCATGGCACCACTCACCTGCCCAAGCACTACTCAGTTTATCAAACACACCTACTGCATAATACACAGTACTACCGTAACATTGCCCTATTACGCGACCCTCGCGACGTATGGGTCTCGTTCTACTTCCACGAACGATATCTAAGCAAAGAATCGATATTCGGCTTCAAGGACACGGCCTCTCACCCCGAAAACATGCTCGCCTACATGAAGCACAAGTTGGCGCGAGCAGACGAAACCACACCTGGATTCACATACACGGCCTTCGTCAACTCATGGCAGAATAAAGCCGAAACCTGCTGGGTTCGCTACGAGGAGATGCACCAGAACCCAGTCGCGGCACTATCGAAAGCCCTTCAATCACTCGGCCTCGAACCTGATCAACCTCGGGTCGAGGCCGCCGTCAAGGAACACGAATTCAAAAATATCACGGGCCGAAAAATCGGCGAAGAAGATGTCAGCAGCCACAAACGTAAAGGCATCGTCGGAGACTGGAAGAATTATTTCAATCAAGAGATGGCTCAGCTGGTACACCACGAACAACCATTGCTTTACCAACTCGGCTACGAAAAAGATAGCACATGGCTAGATCACCTGGGCTGAATCCGCCAGCGATCTAATGACATGAAAATCGAGCCTAGCTACCAAGTGATCCGTCGCGACTGAGCATACAAATCTACCTAAATGCAGAGTGCTCTAGAATTCGTAGCCGAAACGATCGATTTCCTCGCCGAACTTTTCTGCGACAAACTGCCGAGATTTATCATCATAATAGGATCGATATTTGCGACGATCCTCAGAAGCATTCAATCGAGGCACCTCTTGCTCTTGAGTCGGAATGCCTCTTTGAGTTAAATAATCGGAGAGCTCCGTGCTCAAATTCTCAAATTTCAAAAGATCATCAATCAAGACCTCGCCGTCTGGTGCGCAGGCAAAAAACTTAAAGGTGCATGGTAGGTGGCTATTGGTATTAATCGCATAGAGATAATCCTCAAACGTCGGAACCGAACCGAAACGAGCCATCAAGCGCCCTTTCAAGCTCTGCTTTCTTTGATTGGCCAAGATGTTCAATGACAAATGGTATAAAGAAACCAAACGATCGTAAGGATTACGAACGACACAGAATTTGCGATAGTCGTCCCACTGCCAGCCCTTCGCTTCAAATGCCGCCTTTAGTTCCGACGCAGTCATATGGTGAAAGAAAGGGAAGTCAGCATCGACCTTCGAAACATGCACACTCTTTACATCCGAATATTGGTCCAGAGTATTGCGAACAGTCGTACTGCCCGCGCGCGGCATCGATAAAAAGACTAATTTCTGACTATGCAAAATCCTCATAAAAAGAGGATCTATAAGGACGAGATCGTGTATGACGAACAAATTCCACCCCACGATGCTCGATACTCGCCCGAGTCAAGAGACCCAATATTGACCGGATCTCGCGTGGCGGCAATGCTTGCGTGGCGACAATACCAGCAACTTAAGAAATCATATCCTTGAGCATCTGCTGCGTAGGGCTGGCACTCCCCTCGTAGAACACAGACGGCTCCCCCTGAAAGACAATTTCGCCGCCGGCCGCTCCGCCCTCGGGACCGAGCTCGATGATCCAATCGGCCATGCGAATCACATCCAGGTCGTGCTCGATAATCAGGATGGTGTTACCCGCATCACGTAGCTTGACGACCAGATCCATCAATCGCTGCACGTCCAGCCAATGCAGCCCGGTGGTCGGCTCATCGAGGATGTAGAGCGTCTGCCCCTGCTGGCGCTTGCTCAATTCTAAGGACAGTTTAATCCGCTGCGCTTCACCGCCGGAAAGCGTAGTGGCGGGCTGCCCCAGCTTGATGTAACCGAGCCCCACATCGGCCAAAGTGTGCAATTTCTCGGCAATGCGTGGCTGCTTCGCAAAGACTTGCAAGGCTTCGTCCACACTCATCTCCAAAACATCGGCGATATTATAGCCTTTGAAGCGCACATCCAGCGTTTCCCGATTATAGCGACGCCCCTTGCAACTGGGGCACTCACTATACACGTCGGCCATAAACTGCATATCGAGCTTAATCACGCCGTCGCCTTTGCAACGTTCACAACGCCCACCACTCACATTGAAGGAAAAACGGTTGCGCTTATATCCGCGTATCTTAGCGATCGAGCATTTAACAAAAAGGTCCCGCAACTGATCGAAGAGCTTGGTAAAAGTCGCCGGGTTGGAGCGCGGGCTGCGACCGATCGGCGATTGATCGACTTGAATGACAGAGAGGAAATGATCCAGCCCTGTGATCTTCTTATGTTTGCCGGGAATCGTTTTGGCGCGGTTCAACTTAAAGGCCGCAGCTTTGGCCAGAATGTCGTTGACCAAGGTGCTCTTTCCGGAGCCGGACATCCCACAAACCACGCTCAGCAGACCAACTGGAAACTTCGCATCGACCTGCTTGAGGTTGTTTTCATAGGCCCCCTCGACGCTCAACCAGTCGGACTTAGGACGCAGCGTGCGCGCATTCTTTTCAACACGCGCCTCCCCGCTGAGGAACATGCCAGAGCGACTGTATGTATCATGAAACGCATCTGTGGGGCTGCCCTGATAAATCAACTCGCCCCCCTCAACGCCCGCGCCGGGACCGAGCTCGATCAGATGATCGGCCGCCAACATGGTTTCACCATCGTGTTCCACTACGACGACGGAGTTGCCGCGCTCACGTAAACCGATGAGCGTTTGAATCAATCGACGATTGTCCAATGGATGCAGTCCAATGCTCGGTTCATCTAAGAGATAGACCACGCCGACCAGCGACATGCCCAGCTGAGTCGCCAGGCGCACGCGCTGCGCTTCGCCCCCACTTAAGCTGGTGTATGTGCGATTGAGTGTGAGGTAACTGAGCCCGACTTCATTCAAAAAGGAGAGTCGCGAACCGAGACCGCGCACGGCGTCGCCCACAGTCGCATAGGCGGGATTGCTTTGCAGCGCATCCACGAAGCCTTGCGCTTCTTGCAGCGACATGGCCAGCAAATCGGTAATGGAGCGCCCCTCGATCAAGACACTCAAGCTCGACGGACGCAGCCGGCGCCCGGAGCAAGCCTCGCAGCGACTGCTGGTTTGATAGGCCATCAGGCGGGCGCGCAGGCCGTCGCTAGTGGTATTGCGGCGAATATTTTCAAGATCGGCGAGGACGCCCTCAAATGGCATCAACTCAGGCTTGGTATTGCCGCCCTTGAGCTTAAAACTGAACAGTCGCTCGCCCGCGCCATGTAGGATTTGCGCGCGCACATCGGCATCGAGTTCATCCCAGGCCAAGTTGGGATCAAATGGCAATTGCTCGGCCAGTTGCTTGAGAATCGCGTTGTGCCGAATGATCATCTGCTTGGACCCGAGCCGCCATGGCTTAATCGCCCCCTTTTTCACAGAAATACTCGGATCTGGCACAATCAGCTCGGGCTGAAATTGCAAGGTCTCCCCCAGTCCGCCGCACTCAGAACAGGCGCCCTCGGCATGATTCCAGGAAAAGTGACGCGGCGAGACAGGCTCATACACATCGCCGCAATTCACGCAAGCCAGACGGTTACTCAAGGGGAGTTCACGCCATTGCTGTCCGTCCTCAATTAAAATCAAAGCACGGTCCTCCCCCTCACTGAAGGCCAAATCCAAGGAGTCCGCCAGCCGACTGCGTTGGTCGGCCTTGAGTACAATGCGATCGACCACGATCTCGACAGAAATCGACGCAGCCTTGGAATCGATCAGATCATGCTCATCCAGACGGCGGATCTCGCCGTTAAGGCGCACACGTTGGAAGCCACGCTGCTGCAAGCGCGGCAATTCCTCGCGTAGAATGGCGGGTTTGGCCGTCATCCATGGAGCGAGAATCATCAAGCGACTCCCCTCCGGCTCCGCATAAATGCGCGTCAGGCAATCGTCCATCGAGCGCCGCTCAATAATGCCGCCATCCTTCGGGCAATAAGGTGTGCCGCAGACCGCCCACAGCACACGGGCAAAATCGGCGATTTCGGTAACCGTTGCCACCGTGCTGCGCGGATTGCCCCCGCCCCCGGTGCGCTGCTCCAGCGCGATGACGGGCGAGAGACCTTGAATGTAGTCCACATCCGGACGCGGAATTTGCTCCAAGACCATCCGCGCCTTGGTCGAGAGGCTATCGATGTATTTACGATAGCCCTCCGCATAGATGGTATCGAAGGCCAGTGAGGATTTACCCGAACCACTGACGCCCGTGATGACCACCAACTGATTGCGCGGAATGTCCACGCTCACATTTTTCAGGTTATGCTCGCGCGCGCCTTTAACAGAAATCGAATCGGCCACTTGCGTAGGCATTACAGATGCTTCGTGAGAACTCATGGATCAATGGGACGGAAGGCCGCTTATATCGCAGTTTCCGCCAAGGCGCAAGTCCGCGCCATATAAACTTATTAATCGACGTATTTGCGTTGTAATCAGTGCTCCATTAGATAGGTTTTTAATTACATTATGAGCAAAAACAAACTACCGATTCTCTACATCAAATCCGGTTGCCCTTGGTGCCGTGAAGCCCTTTCTTTTTTCAATTCGCAAGGTGTCGATCTGGACGTGCGTGATGTCAATGTAAACGCCAAGGACATGGACGCCATGGTGGCCCTCAGCGGGCAAACCAAGACGCCCACCTTCGAATATGAAGACTTCATGGTGGCCGACTTCGACGTCGACGAATTCCTTGCCGAGCTCAACGAATTCCCCGAGATCCGCCAAAAGCTAGGCATCTCGGACGACGAGAATTAGAGGGCCTCGTCAGCGCGCTCTAAACTTGCGCCTCGTCCACGAATTCCAGACTGCCGTCCTCTTTGAGGCGACGGTAGTAGCACCCTGAGCGAGCAATGCCCGCTTGGTTTTTGGTGTGGCAGGCGCCCTTGCCTGCCGGCGTCACCTTGTAGAGAATCGAATTTTGCTCACAATTGACGCGGATCTCTTCGATTTTCAAATAATCGCCACTGGTCTTGCCCTTGATCCAGAGCTCGTTGCGACTGGTGCTCCAAAAGGTCGCCATGCCGCATTCGAGAGCGGTTTCCAGCGCCAGTTCATTGGCGTAGCCGACAATCAGCACCTCACCGGTTTGCGCATCTTGAGCGATCGCAGGCAGCACGTCGGACTCGCAATTGGCCACCTTGCGCAGCTTTGCGAAATCGAGATTGAGCACCTTGCCTTCTTCTAATTCTTCATGAGTCATGCCTTCGAGCTAGAGCCCTGACAGCTCCGAGTCGAGTTCTGAATGACTGTAATGAAGCAAATTCATGTAGAATCCCTCATTTTTCCTTTTCATTAGATGGTATCCGTTCATCTTCGGCGCTTTCAGATTATCAAAATCCCGCCCGCTCAGGGCCCATAACCTAGAAACATTATGCAAACAGAGATTCTCTCCCAAGCAGCAACTCAAGCACGCGGCCTCGCAATCGACGCAATTCACGCCTGCAGCTCTGGCCACCTAGGCCTCCCTCTCGGCTGTGCCGAAATCGGCGCCGTGCTCTATGGCGCAGGCGGCCTCCGCTACAATCCAGCAGAGCCCAAATGGCTGAATCGTGACCGTTTCGTGCTCTCCGGCGGTCACGGCTCAATGTTCCTTTACTCATGGCTACACCTTGCGGGCTACGAGCTCTCCCTGGAAGAGGTGAAAAACTTCCGCCAACTGGGCTCCGAAACTCCAGGCCACCCTGAGTTTGGTGATACTGTCGGCGTCGAAGCCACCACAGGCCCACTCGGTCAAGGCATCGGTAACGCAGTCGGTTACGCACTCTCCGGTAAACGTGCCGCAGCAAAGTTCAACACCGCAGAGCACACCATTTTCGATCAACACGTGTTCGCCCTCCATGGGGACGGCTGCTTGCAAGAAGGTGTGGCCAAGGAAGCAATCGCATTTGCCGGTCATAACAAATTGGACAATTTGATCCTGATCTACGATTCCAACGACGTCACCCTCGACGCCATGGCCGATCAGACCCAGAGCGAAGATGCCTCTGCGTACTTCATCTCCCAAGGCTGGGACACCGTGACCATCGATGGCCACGACCTAGCCGCAGTTGAAGCCGCCATTTCCGAAGCCAAAGCCAACGACAACGGCAAGCCTAAGGTCATCATCGCCAAGACGACTATCGGCAAGGGCATCCCAGAAGTTGAAGGCACCTCTGCCGGCCACGGTGAAGGCGGCGCCAAGTTTGCAGCCGCCGCCCGCATAGGACTCGGCCTGCCAGAAGAAAGCTTCTACGTATCCGACGAAGTGCGTGCCCACTTTGCTGAAGTCGCCCAAGCAGGCGCCGCCGCCTACAAGGAGTGGGAAGGCGTCTTCGACGCATGGAGCGCCGCCAACCCTACACTCGCTGCAGAGCTCAAGGGCGAAGTGCCGGCCGACCTACTCAGCCAGATTCCAGAATTCGACGCAGGCACCAAAGCCGCGACCCGCGCCTCCGGAGGCACCATCATTCAAGCGGTCGCCAAAGCAGTGCCTAGCCTCATCAGCGGCTCGGCCGACCTCTACGGATCAACTAAGAACTACATCAAAGACGGCGGCGACTTCGGTCCCACCAACTTCAATGGACGCAACATCTGGTTCGGCATTCGTGAACACGGCATGGGCGCCATCTGCAATGGCATCGCATATGACGGCATCTTTAAGGCCAGTGGCGCGACCTTCTTGGTATTCGCCGACTACATGCGTGGCTCCATCCGCCTCGCATCGCTGGCGAAACTCCCTGTCACCTACATCTTCACCCACGACTCTGTCGGTGTCGGTGAAGACGGCCCCACTCACCAACCGGTAGAAACCGTGAGTGGCCTGCGCGTCATTCCAAATCTCGACGTGATTCGCCCTGGTGATGCGGAAGAGACCGCTGCAGCCTTTGCCGCAGCTGTTCAACGCGAAGACGGCCCCACAGCGCTGATTCTTACACGTCAAAACATCCCAGCCCAAGACAGCATCAGCGTGAGCGATCGCCGCGAAGGTGTGCTCAAGGGTGGCTACATCGCCAAGAAAGAAAGCGGCGACTTGAAACTAATCCTAATGGCAACGGGCTCTGAGCTACAACACGCCATGGGCGCGGCCGAGCAACTCGGCGACGGCGTGCGCGTGGTATCTCTTCCTTGCTTCGAACGCTTCGAACGCCAAAGCGCGGACTACATCGAAAGCGTGCTGCCCACTAGCTGCACCGCACGTGTCGCCGTGGAAGCAGGCGTCTCCAGCACCTGGGGTAAATACGTCGGCTTCGCCGGTAAAACTGTCTGCATCGACCGCTTCGGTATGTCCGCTCCGGGCGATACTGTAATGGCCGAACTTGGCATGACTGCCGACAACGTCGCAGCGGTTGCTAAAGAATTACTCTAATACGCAGACTTAGCGCTGCTACAAAACGCCGCCCACGCAAGGGGCGGCGTTTTTTTATGGCTGCCCTCTTTTTTCAGAAATGCTAAAGATCATTCAGACTTCGCAAGTGTAATCACGAGCACTCAAGCCTCCCATAAGTGCCAACACTCAATACAATTACAAATTACATTGCACCCCATCCTACAACCGAATGTTTTAGACAACGCATGCTACAGTTCAACCGACAGCCCCTCACTTCCTTACTGATTACCTCACTCGCGTTAATACTAACTTCATGTGGTGACAGCGCAGATCAAGGCGACACTGCGAAGTCGTCCTCCCCCGCTCAAAAGCAGCCGGGCCAGGTTTTTCCTTACTCTCACAATCCGCAACGCTTAGCAAAGTTCGGTCCCGACACCTGCGTAAAATGCCACGAAAAAGAAGTCACTGAGTGGAAGAGCAGTCACCACGCCAAGGCCAACCGTCCCGTATCTGTAAAAAAAGACGCCGCAGCCTTCACTCCGACCCGCCGTATTCAAGAATCCGGCGTGACCTACGAAATGGTGCAAGTGGACGAGGCCTTTAAACTGCGCGTGCTCTCGGACGATGCCCCCACCCTTGAATACGATCTGGTCGGCGTGATCGGCGAAACCCCGCTACGTCAATACCTCGCTCTGCTACCGGGCAATCGCTTCCAAACCATCAGCGCCACTTACGATGTGATCAACGATCGCTGGGTCGATGTATTTGCCGGAGAAGACCGCCTACCGGGTGAATGGGGGCACTGGGCCGGCCAAGGCATGAACTGGAATGCCAACTGCGCCTACTGCCACACCACGGAATATGACAAAGCTTTCGACTTTGAGGGCAACCTTTACCAATCGACTTGGATTCAGCAAGGCATCGCCTGCGCCGAATGTCATATCGGCCTCGAAGAGCACCTGATCGCCTCCCAAGCAGGCGACTATACCAGTGGCCTCAGTCGTCTTGATCCGCTACAAACCAAAGAAAATTGCCTAACCTGCCACTCGCGCCGCGATCAACTCACCGCCGACGAGTTTGCGCTGGGCGACCGCTTTGACGACCACTTTTCCGTCTCTCTACCCGACCAACCCGGGCTCTACTACGCCGACGGCCAAATCCTGGACGAAGATTATGTCCATGCCTCCTTTGAAATGAGCCGCATGGCCCACGCTGGCGTCACCTGCATGGATTGCCACAACCCACACACTCTGGAACACATCCTACCGGCCGAAAACAATATGCTCTGTATGCGCTGTCACGAAACGGGCATGCTGGAAGCGCCCATTATCGAACCCGTCAAGCACAGTTTCCACGCCGAAGGCAGCACCGGCAACCAATGCATCGAATGCCACATGTCAGAGACGGTTTATATGCAAGTCGACTGGCGCGCCGACCATGGCTTCCACTCCCCGGACCCATTAATGACCAAAGAACTGGGCATCCCCAATGCCTGCAGTAAGTGCCACACGGACGAAACAGTCGACTGGGCGGTGGAACACGCCGAAGCTTGGTATGGCGAAAAATTGGAATCGAGCCGTCAACGTCAACGCGCCCGCGCGATCAGCAAGGCCTATAATTACGATCCCGCCGCCCTGCCCGCGCTCCTGGAACTGGCCAAGGACGAAGACATCGCCGCATGGCAAGCCACCTACACCGGCCTAATTGCCAACTATTTGCCTCATCCCGACGCCGAAGCGCACCTTCGCAGTGAGCTCGACAACGAGAGCCCTCTCGTGCGCGTGCGTGCCACCAGCGGCCTCGCCATGATCGAATCCGGCAGCGAGGCGCTCATTGATCAGCTAAAGGACAAAAGCCGCTCCGTCCGCATCGCTGCCAGCCGTGGCCTAGCCACCCGTAACGAAGAAATCACTGATCCCGTCGCCGCGAAAGAATGGGCGGAATACTTAGAGTTCAATTCGGATCGACCACAAAGTTTATTGATCAAGGCCAACACCGCCGCGCGCGAGTCACGCCCGGAAGATACCTTAAACTACGTGCAACGCGCCACCGAGCTCGATGCGCTCAACCCCGAAATGTATCACCAAGGCGCCATCCTGCTCAGCAGTGCAGGTCTCAATAAGGAAGCACGCAAACAACTCTTCAAGGGCTGGGAATATGCCCCGCATGATCCACGCTTCCCCTATTCGCTTGGACTACTAGCCGCCGAATCCAACGATCTAGAATCCGCAATCGGCTACTTGGAAGAGACCGTTGCCATGCAGCCCGACTTCTACCGTGCTTGGTATAACCTCTCGCTCGCCTACACTCGACTCAACCGCCCGGAGGACGCCGCCCGCGCCATGCAACAAGCACGCGGCGAATAGCCGCCGGATGCAACAAACCAACGGAACCGAGCCTAAAGGACTCGGCTACAGTTTACAAAATGCCGCCAGCGCTTGCGAATCACTCACTTCCCGGCGCCACAGCTGAATCCGCAGAGACATACACATCCGAAACCCCATGCGCCCCAGAGCAGCTGGGTGCTTCAGCCCCAGTTTCCACACGGTCGGCACAAGCGAGCAACGGAACCGAGCCTAAAGGACTCGGCTACAGTTTACAAATATGCCACCAGCGCCGGTGAATCACTCACTTCCCGGCGCCGCAACTGAATCCGCAGAGACATACACATCCGAAACCCCATGCGCCCCAGAGTAGCTGGGTGCTTCAGCCCCAGTTTCCAGACGGCCGGCA